>JASGDX010000212.1:0-5171 GCA_047606985.1 Leucobacter sp.
CCTCGGTGAAGATGCCCGAGACCGTCTCGGCCATCTTCGCGGTGACGGTACGGTTGGCGGCGATCACGCCGCCGAAGGCCGACAGCGGGTCGCAGGCGTGCGCGAACTCGTGCGCGGCGGCGATCGGGTCGTCGGCGCCCTCGGGCGCCACGGCGATGCCGCAGGGGTTCGCGTGCTTGATGATCGCGACCGCCGGGCGCTCGTGGTCGAAAGCGGCGCGCAGCGCGGCGTCGGCGTCGACGTAGTTGTTGTACGACATCTCCTTGCCGTGCAGCTGCGTCGCCTGCGCGATGCCCGCGCCCTCGGTCTCGGTGAACAGCGCGGCACGCTGGTGGCTGTTCTCGCCGTAGCGCAGCACCGACTCGCGCAGACCGAACACCTCGTAGCCGACGTAGCCCTCGCCGCCCTCGAAGATGCTGTCGACCGAGGCCTCGGCATCGTCGCCCTCGTTGTCGGGGGCGTCGCCCCAGTCGCGATCCTCCTGGTCGAGGAACCAGTTGGCCACCGCTGCGTCGTACTGCGCGGTGTGCACGAAGGCCTCGGTGGCGAGCGAGCGGCGCTGCGCGAGCGTGGTGCCGCCGGCGCGCACGGCCTCGATGATCTCGTCGTAGCGCAGCGGCGAGACGACGATCGCCGCGTTGGCGTGGTTCTTCGCGGTGGCGCGCACCATGGCGGGGCCGCCGATGTCGATGTTCTCGACCACGTCGGCGGCCGGCTTGCCCGCGGCCACGGTCTGCTCGAAGGGGTAGAGGTTCACGACCACGAGCTCGAACGGCGCGAAACCCAGCTGCTCGAGCTGGGCGCGGTGGTCGGCGAGGCGCAGGTCTGCGAGCAGACCGGAGTGCACGGCGGGGTGCAGGGTCTTCACCCGGCCGTCGAGCGCCTCGGCGAAGCCGGTGACCTCGGAGACGTCGGTGACCGGGTGGCCGGCCTCGCGGATCGTCGCAGCGGTCGATCCGGTCGACACGATCTCGACGCCGTCCTCGGCGAGCGCGCCCGCAAGGTCGAGCAGCCTGGTCTTGTCGCTCACCGAGATGAGCGCGCGCCGCACGGGGACGATATCGCGGTGCTCGTAGAGGCTGGGGTCGTGGCTCTGGACTGCCATGTTCTTCTTTCGTTGAGGTGGCGGCGTCGTTCTGCGCGGAATCGCAGAATCTCGCTCTGATCGGGATCCCGACCCGTCATCCTGCGCGACGGAGGAGTCGCGGGGTCTCATTCGGAGATCCTGCGACTCGCAGGCTCGCACAGGATGACGGACGGCTGGACGGCATGGGCTAGGGCGTGTCTTGCAAATCGTTGCCGTTGCGAGCAGCGTCTGGGCGGGGTGCCTCGCAAGGCGGAGGAGGACGGTTTGCTGGTTGTAAATCTGATGCGGACCGGGCTTTGAGGGAAACACTCAAGCGTTTCCCTGCCTGGGCCGCCGCGCCCACCGGCGCGGACGCAGCGAGGCGCCCCGAACAGGCGCGCGCAGTAGGCGAGGATTTGCAAGACACGCCCTACGGCCTCGCCGGGGATGTCGCGGCCGCGAGGTCGAGCTCCCCGAGGGCGATCTCGCGCACGGTCTGCACCAGCAGCGGACGCTCGATCTCCTTGATGCGCTCGTGCAGTTCGTCCTCGCTCTCGACGGTGCCGTCGGCTTCGCGCCGCACCTCGACGCGGGCCTGGCGCAGCACCGGCCCGGTGTCGACGCCCTCGTCGATGACGTGCACGGTGACGCCGGTCTCGGTCGCGCCGGCGGCGAGCGCGTCGCGCACGGCGTGGGCGCCCGGGAAGAGGGGCAGCAGCGCTGGGTGGGTGTTGATGAGGTTCGGCGAGAACTCGCGCACGAATCCGGCCGGCAGGATCCGCATCAGGCCGGCGCTCACCACGAGACTCGGCTCGGGGCCGGTGCCCACCCCGTGCTCCTGGATCGCCGCCGCCAGCACCTGCCCCCACTCCTCCCGGGAGTCGTAGTCGCCGGGCCGCACCACGAAGACGGGCACGCCGGCGGCCTCGGCGTGGGCGAGACCGGGTGCGTCGGTGTCGGAGCCCACGCAGGCGATGCGAGCGGGGAATGCGGGATCGGCGGCGGCGTCGAGCAGCGCTTTGAGGTTGCTGCCGCCGCCGGAGATGAGAACCGCGAGTTTCAGCACCCCTCCAGTCTACCGGCTGCGGGATCGGCCGGACCCCGCCCGGCGCTGTCGGGACCCGCCCAGGAGAGGAGATTCACGTTCCTGAGGACGCTTCCGCGCGAGAACGTCATGCGCGAGAACGTCATCGGCAACGCGAATCTCCTGCGCTACGCGAACCCCGGCAGGGTCGGGTGGGGTCCGGTGGGGTGGAGCGGGGCGGCGGAGTCGAGGGGCAGGGTGGAGCGGCGGACGGGGAGCTGCGCTGGGCAAGCCTGTGGCGAGCGGGCGAGAGTCTGGCGGGGCGGGATCGAGTGCGGCGGGATCGGCAGGATCGATCGGTGCGGGATCGAGCAGAGTCGGTCGGAAGGCGGTGCGGGATCGGCGCCGGCTCAGCAGTGCAGCACCTCGTCGGCGAGCAGCCAGGGACGGTGCTCCGCGAAGAAGGCCTCCTCCTGAGCGGCCCAGCGCTCCCAGTGCGGCGCGTAGGTCTCGCCGTCGCGGGCGAGTGCTCGGGCCCGCCGCACCGCCGCGTCGCACTCGATCCACACGCTGCGCACGCGTCCTCCGGCCTCGCCCTCACCCGCACCTGCACCCACCGCCGCCGTCGCCACCGTCGCCGCCGTCGCCGCCGATCGAGTCGTCAGTTTCAGGGGTAACGCCTCGGGGTCAGCCCCTGAAACTGACAAATGGTTTCGGGAAGCGGAGGTGGCGGACGGGGTGGGGCACGGGGTGGGGTCAGGGGCAGGGCACGAGGAAGCGGGCGAAGCCGAGGCGTCGGGCGCGAGCGGATCCCGCAGCCGCGCGGACCACCGGCGCGCCGCCGCGAGATTCTCGGCGGTGAGCGCACCGCAGCCCTCGATGATCAGCGGCCCCAGCAGCGGCAGCTCGACGCGTTCGGCGAATGCCCCGGCGACCCAGTCGTAGCGAGGGTACTCCCCCGTATCGAGCGCGGCGGCGAGGGCGCGGGATCCCTCGGCCAGGCCGTCCCAGCCCGGGTACAGGTGCTCGACGCTCAGCAGCTGCGGCGAGCACCCCATGGCGCGGAGCCGGTCGAGCACGCGCGCGGCGAGGTCGGTCTTGCCCGCGCCCGAGCGGCCGTCGATCAGCAGGGCGTCGAGATGCAGGAGCTCGGAATCGCGCATCAGAACTCGGCGCTCCCCCGGGTGCCGAGGTGCTGCGGGCGCAGCCGCTCGGCTCCCAGCATCACTCCCGCGGTGAGCGCCGCGAGCACCACCGCGGCCGCCAGCCCCGCCCCGTAGCTGCCGGGCGCCTGGTGCCCGATCAGCTCGGCCACGGCCACCGGCAGCGTCTGCGCGCCGGGCCGCACCAGGAACGACGTCGCCCCGAACTCCCCCAGCGACGTCGCGAACGCGAAGCCCAGCGCGAGCCCGGTCGACCTGCCCAGCATGGGCAGGTCGATGCGCAGCAGCACCGCGAGCGGCCCGGCGCCGAGCGCGGCCGCGGCGAAGCGCAGCTCCTGGTCGATGCCCCGCAGCACCGGGAGCAGGGTGCGCACCACGAGCGGCAGCGCGACGAGGGCCTGCGCGATCGGGATGAGCGCGGCCGAGGTGCGCAGGTCGAAGCCGAGGCCGAGCGGCCGGTGCATCGTGAGCAGCAGCCCGAAGCCCAGGGTCACCGCCGAGACCCCGAGCGGCAGCATGACGAAGCCGTCGAGCAGCACGATGCCGCGCCGCAGCGTCGGCGACGCCGGCCGGCGCGAGAGCACGAGCGCGATCAGCGCGCCCAGCACCATGGCGATGACCGCGGCGACGAGCGCGATCCTCAGGGACAGCCAGATCGCCAGCAGCACCGGCGCGTCGAGGGGCAGATCATCGGGCGGGTGCACAAGCGCGGCGTAGTTGGCGAGGGTCCAGCCGCCGTCGCGATCCCGCAGCGAACGGAGCACGAGGGCGAGGAACGGAGCCAGATGCAGCAGCAGGACGGTCGCCGCGAACACGAGCAGGGCGGGGAGGTCGCCGCGCCCGGGCCGTCGCGCCCGGTCGCCGTCCTCCCGCAGCTGCACCGCGCGCTCACCAGCGCCCCGCAGCCGCGCCGACACGGTCAGCGCGATGCCGACGATCGCGAACTGGGCGAGCGACAGCACCGCGGCGCCGCGCAGATCGAGGAACTGCACGGTGAGGCGGTAGATCTCCGTCTCGACGTTCGAGAACGCGCGCCCGCCGAGGATCAGCACGATCCCGAACGAGGTCGAGCTGAAGAGGAACACGAGCGAGGCCGCAGACGCGATCGCGGGTGCGAGCGCCGGCAGGGTGATGGCCGTCCAGGCGCGAAAGCGGTTCGCGCCGAGCACCCGGGCTGCGGCCTCGGCGCTGTCGTCCAAGCGCGCCCAGAAGCTCCCGACGGTGCGGGCGACCACGGTCACGTTGAAGAAGGCCAGCGCCGCGACGATCACGAGCAGGCTGTGCTCGATCCCGAGCCGCCCGAGCGGACCGCCCGGCCCGATCAGCGCGGAGAACGCCACGCCGACCACCACGGTCGGCAGCACGAACGGCACCGTCAGCAGTCCGCGCAGCAGCGCTCGACCCGGGAAGTCGAGCCGGTAGAGCACGTGGGCCGCCGGGATGCCGAGCGCCACCGAGAGCAGCGTGGCGAGCCCGGCCTGGGCGATCGTCTGCCCGATCACCCGCCAGGTGCGCGCCGAGCCGAACACCTCGGGGATCCCGCCGAGATCGAGGCGGCCGTCGTCGGCGAAGCCCGTGGCGACGAGGGAAGCGACGGGCCAGAGGAAGAAGATCGCGAGGAAGGCGAGCGGGATCGCCGCGGCCAGCGTCCAGGCCGCGACGCCCCACGGACCGCTTCCGGTGCTCGTTCTTCCCATAGTCCGCCAGCTCCGCGCCGCGGGCTCGTCGAGAGGATCCGGCCGGCCCATCTCGACGAGCCCGATGAGCGTGGTTACAGCCCGATCCGCTCGCCCAGGGTCTTCAGCCAGCCCTCGCGGCCCGCCTCGATCTCGGCTGGGGTGAGATCGTGCGTCTGGCCGGCAGCGGGCTCCGGCGCGAACTTCGCCCACGCCTCGGGCATCTCGACCGAGTCGTCGAC
>JASGDX010000213.1:0-2937 GCA_047606985.1 Leucobacter sp.
CCTACGACGAGCTGCTCGGCGGCGTCGGTCCCGCGAATGGATCGGCGGGATCGGCTGGCCCGGCGGGGTCGGCGTAGGGGCCGGCGGCGGGATCGGCCGACGCGATGCAGGGGTCGGCCGACCCTGCTGGCGCCTCCTGCGCGGGGGCCGGATCCTGAGCAGGATGCGGCTCCTGAGCGGGATGCGGATCCTGAGCGGGATACGGTTCCTGCCCGATGAGTCCGGCGCGTCCTGCCGCGTGCCCCGCGGAGGCCTCTGCCGGGAGAGTGGCGGCGGATCCCGCAGCCGCCCCGCCCCGCTTCCGGCTGCGCGCGGCGCGCACGATCAGGATCACGATCAGCGCGATCGCCGCAGCCAGCACCAGCCAGGGCAGCAGGATCCCGAGCACCACGAGGGCGTCGGCCCCCGTCGACCCGAGCGACCCGAGTCCGGCGAGCAGCCCCTCCCAGAAGGTCGCGGGCCCTCCGCCGGGCAGTGCGGACTCGGTGCCGAGCGACACCCAGATCGTCGCCTCCGACACCTGACCCTCCAGCGACTTCAGCTGCGCGCGCAGCCCGTCGAGATCCTGCTGCCGCTGCGAGAGCGCCGCCTCGGCCTCGATGAGGTCGGCCGTCGTGTCGGAGTCGGCCATGAGCTCCGTGAGGCGCTCCACCGACTCCTCGAGCGCCTTCACGCGAGCCTGCAGGTCGACGTGCTGCTCGGTCACGTCCTCGGCGGAGCTGCTCTGCGAGACCACGTCGCCCACCTGTGCGAGCTCGTCGAACGCCTCGTCGATGCGGTCTTCCGGAACCCGCAGCGTCAGGTCGGCGCTCGCAGCGGTGTCGCCGCTCGAGCGCTGCACCGACAGCGTCTCGACGGAGCCGCCGAGACGCTCGGCGATCCCGGTGGCCTCGTCGGCCGCGGCGGCGGGATCCGAGACCTCGATGAAGATCTCCCCGGTGCGGATCACGGAGCGGCCCGCCTCGGCCTGCGAAGCGTCGGCGCCGGCCTCGATCGCCGTCGCACCGCCGTCGGAGGCGGTGTCGGAGGCGGTGTCGCGGAGCGCCTCTGAGTGATGGGGCACGTCGGACGCGGCCCCCGCGAACGAGGAGTCGGCCGATCCGCCTGCGCCGGATGCGGAGCAGGCCGAGAGCGGCGCGATCAGCAGCGACGCCGCGACCAGCAACGGGAGTGAGGTTCGGAGCTTCATGGTCGCACTGTACGGCGACGGGAGTTAGGGCGGAGTTAGAAACCGACCGCCCCGACCGCCGTGGCCGGATCGTTACGCGCCGAGGTCCTCCGCTGCGCGCCGCCTACGGCAGCGGGATCGTGAAGGTGCCGCTCTCCGAGGGCGGCTCGACGGTGCGGCCCCTGAGATCCGGGATCCAGCGCATGGTCGCCGCGGCGCAGATGGCCGCGATGACGAGCAGCCCCGTCGAGACGAGCACCGCGCCGGTCGCCCCTGCCGCGTCGATGGCGATGCCTCCGAGTGCCGATCCCGTGGCCACGCCGACCAACTGGCCGGTGCCGATCCAGCCGTACGCCTCGGCGGTCTCCGAGAAGCGCACCGTCGAGCTCACGATGTTGGAGATCGCGGCGAATACGGGCGCCGTGCCGAGGCCGCCGAGGAACAGCACGAGGCAGAGCCACCACATGTTCAGGCTCACGAGGCAGGCGGCCGTGCCGGAGAGCACGAGTCCGATGCGCAGCAGCGGAGACCACGGGCGCATCTCGCGATGGCCGATCAACAGGCCGCCCACGAGCGAGCCGCTCGCGAAGACCGCGAGCACGACCCCGGACTCCATGCTGCCGTGACCGGCGCCGGAGGAGGCGCCGTGCGCCCCGCTGAACGCGGCCACGATGCCGGCCTCGATGGACGAGAACGAGGCGACGAAGAAGAAGCCGATCACGGTCGAGATGATGACGGTGGGGTGGCGCAGCACCGCGCCGAAGCCCCGCTTCGACGGCGGCAGGTGCACCTTGCCGAGCACGGGGCTCGCGATGAACCAGGCGCCGCCGGCGATCATGAACCCCGAGGCGATGCACAGGCCGGCCGGCGTGCCGAACTGCGACGCCGCGAAGACCGCCACCACGGGGCCGAGCACCCAGATGATCTCCTGCGCCGCCGCGTCGAGCGAGAACAGCGCGGAGAGCTGGCTGTTCGGCACGAGCCTCGGGTACAGCGTGCGCACCGCGGGCGTCACGGGCGGAGTGGAGAGCCCGAAGAGGAGCGCGAGCGCCGTGACGAGCGGCAGCGGCAGGTGCGTCATCGCGATCACCACGAGCAGGCCGGCGCAGATCAGCGAGGTGATCCCGAGCACCGGCCGCATGCCCCAGCGGCCCATGAACCGGCTGCTCAGCGGGCCCGAGATCGCCTGCCCGACGCTCTCCGCCGCCAGCACCGCACCCGCCGAGGTGTAATCGCCGTACGAGAGCTGCACGTGCAGCAGCAGCACGATCGACAGCATCCCGAAGGGGAAGCGGGCTGTGAGCTGCGAGATCAGGACCCGGAAGACTCCCGGATTCCGTCCCAGTTCTCGATACATGCCCATCAGACCAGTATACGACGAAATTCATCGCTGAACGACAGGTATGCGGGCGGAATCGCATGTGAAACCTTGAAAGCGCTGCGGAAATCGGCGACTTCGGGGGCGCGGCAAGCGCGGGTAGCGCGGCCTGTGCGGCGGTTGCGGCCCGTGTGATCGTTGCGGCCTGCGCCGTCGCTGCTGCCGTCCGGCCGCAACGATCCGCCCGGCTTTCGCGGGGCTCGCCGGGAAACCGCCGTGCTCCGCGATTACGCGCCGGGCGTGCTCGTCGAGTACACGGCGCCGCCGCCCTGAGCGCGGCGACCCGAGCGCCGACGGCCGCCCTGCGAGGCGCCGGCGGAGGATCCGCCCGCGGCCTGGCGACGGTCCTGCTGACGGGGCTGCCCGCTCTGGCTGCCCGCGACCCGGCCGC
>JASGDX010000214.1:0-3214 GCA_047606985.1 Leucobacter sp.
GCTCGGAGCGTACGGCACCCCCGCACACCGCTTCGGCCCCATCCACGCCGATCTCACGCCCGAGAACGTGCTGCGCACCGACGACGGGCTCGTACTCATCGACTTCGACGACTTCGCCGCGGGCTGGCATCTCTTCGACCTCGCCACCGCGATCAACTTCTACACGCCGCACCCCCGCTACGCCGAGTACCGCGACGCGCTCTTCGCCGGCTACGAGTCGGTGCGCCCCCTCGACGCGGCGGATCACGAGGTCTTCCCGGCGATCCTGCTCGCCCGCGGCCTCACCTACCTCGGCTGGGCCGCCGACCGCCGCGGCGAGCCCACCGCGGAGTGGCTCGCCACCGTCGTCCTCCCCAACATCGTCCGACTGTCGCGCGAGCTCGTCGCCTAGCCGGCCATCCTGCGCATCGCCGCGGGGCCCAGACCACGACCGAGATCCTGCGCGCTGCGGCTCGCTCCGCTCGCGCGGCATGACGAGCTGCGCTCGCGCAGGACGACCCCTCTCATCGAAGGAACCGAATGACATCCACCCCCGAGCTCATCGAGCGCCGCAACAAGACCATCGGCCCGTACTCGCCCCTCTTCTACACCGAGCCCCTGCAGTTCGTCTCGGCCAAGGGCGTATGGTTCACCGAGGCGAGCGGCGACCGCTACCTCGACGGCTACAACAACGTGCCGCATGTCGGCCACTGCAACGACCGCGTGGTGCGCGCCCTCTCCGAGCAGGCCGCCACCCTCAACGTGCACACCCGCTACCTCAACGAGCGCGTGGTCGACTACTCCGAGCGTCTGCTCGCCACGTTCGAGCCGCGTCTCAACCGGGTCTTCTTCGGCAACTCCGGATCCGAGGCGAACGAGCTCGCGATCCGCATCTCGCGCCAGCTCACCGGCAACACGGGCATGATCGTCTCCGACTACAGCTACCACGGCACCACGATCACGCTCGCGGGCCTCACGACGGGCCTGAAGACCGCCATGCCGCTCGATCCGAACGTGCGCACGCTGCGGATCCCGGATCTCGACATCGATACCCGGCCCGAGGCCGAGGTGCTCGCGGCCACCCTCGCCGACCTCGACGCCTCGATCGCATCGCTGCAGGAGGCGGGCTTCGGCGTCGCCGCCTGCCTGTTCGACCCGCTGTTCTCGACGGAGGGCATGCCGCGCATCCCCGCCGGTCTCATCGAGGGCATCGCAGCGCGCATCAAGGCCGCAGGCGGCATGGTCATCGCCGACGAGGTGCAGAGCGGCTTCGGCCGCACGGGCACGCACATGTGGGGTCACCAGTACGCCGGCCTCGACGCAGACCTCGTGACGATGGGCAAGCCGATGGGCAACGGCCACCCGATGTCGGCGGTGGTCACGAGCGAGGCCGTGCTCGACGCCTTCGGCTCGACCAACGAGTTCTTCAACACCTTCGCGGGCAACCCCGTCTCGGCGGCGGTCGGCGAGGCCGTACTGATCGAGATGGAGGAGGAGGATCTGATGGCGCGGGCGAAGCGCCTGGGAGAAGAGGCCTCCGCCCGCTTCCACGAGTTCGCGGAGCGCTACGACTTCGTGCGCTCCGCGAAGGGCGTCGGCATGTTCCTCGGCCTCGACTTCGCGGTGGATGGAGAGTCCGCGCCGCAGCTCGCGAAGCAGGTGGTCGAGGCGATGAAGGCGCGCAAGGTGCTCATCTCGCGGATCGGCCGCGACGAGAGCGTGCTCAAGGTGCGTCCCCCGCTGGCGTTCGGCGAGGAGGAGCTGCCGATCCTGCTCGACACCCTCTCCGACGTCCTGTCCGAAGTTTAAGGTGTATTCTCTCGGCAAGAAGATGCACCACCCCATCGCCCCGCCCTCCGCTTCGGAGGCGGGATCCACGCCGAGACCCGAGTGCCCGGCCGAGGGCGGCAGCCCCGGCCGGAGCCCCCGGGCTTCCCGCTGAAAAGAAGGTGAATGGCTTTGCAGACGCTTCCGCAACGAGGCGGCGCCCCGCGCCCCGAATCCCGCCCTGCGCAGGCGGACAGCCTGGGTGTCTTCCGCAGCCTGGTGTCCTCGTCGTTCGTGCCACTGCGCATCAGCACCGAGCGCGAGGGCGCGTTCTCGGCGCGGCTCACGTCGGCCGACGCCGACGACATCGTCTTCACCGAGGTCGCCGCGAGGCCGCACATCGTCGAGCGCACCCCCGAGACCATCGCCGACGGAGGCAGCGGGTACTACAAGGTCAGCCTGCTCCTGGCGGGGAGCAGCCTGCTGGTGCAGGACGGCCGCGAACTGGTCATGCGGCCGGGCGACCTCGCCGTGTACGACACCTCGCGCCCCTACTCCCTGCTCTTCGACGAGGAGTTCCGCAACCTCATCATGATGTTCCCGAAGGATCGGCTCGACATCCCGAGCCCGTTCACCGAGCAGCTCACCGCGGTCTCGCTCGGCCAGGAGCACAGCGGCCTCACGCCGGTCATCACGGCGTTCCTGTCGCAGTTCCCCGCGCAGCTCGTGCACCTCTCCGACCGCGTGCGCGCGAAGCTGGCCCACACGAGCCTCGACCTCATAGGCACGCTGTTCTCGAGCATCCTCGACTCGGACCCGGCTCAGCGGGATCCCCACCAGGTGCTGCTGCAGAAGATCTACAGCCACATCGACCTCCATCTCGCCTCGCCCGAGCTCTCGCCCGGTAGCATCGCGGCCGCGCACTACATCTCGACGCGTCACCTGCACTCGCTGTTCAGGCAGGCCGACACGACGGTGTCGACCTGGATCCGCGAGCGCCGCCTCGAGCGGTGCAGGGCCGACCTGCTCGACCCCGTGCTCAGCGATCGCACCGTCTCCGCCATCGCGGCCCGCTGGGGCTTCACCGACGCGGCGCACTTCAGCCGCGTGTTCAAGGCGAGCTACGGCGTCTCCCCCAGCGAGCTGCGCCGCTTCTGACCCGCCGGAGGATCCGCCTGGCGAGGTCTTCACCGATCGCCGCTCGGCCATCCCGCAGGCCCGCCGAGCGCCCCAGGGCGCGTGACGAAAGGACACCGCCCGGTGCCGAACGACTCCAGCACCCCGTCGACCGCGATCGACTTCCTGTACCTGAGCGAGCCGGACATGATCCGGGCCGGCGTGACCGACATGGCCGCGTGCGTCGACACCATGGCCGACGTGCTGGCGCTGTTCTCCCGCGGCGACTACCGGCTGGCCGGCAGCGACAACATCTCCCACGGCGCGCAGGTGTTCTTCCCCGCCGAGGAGA
>JASGDX010000215.1:0-3034 GCA_047606985.1 Leucobacter sp.
AGCGGGTCGCCGAGCTGCTGCCCGCCATCCTCGACGCCTGCGACCGCTCCCTGTCGGAAGCGCGCCTCGCCCAGCAGCACGCCGAGCAGGAGCGCGCCAGGCACAGCCAGGAGCTCACGCTGCTGCGCTCGGAGGAGTCCGAGCTGCGGCAGCAGCTGCAGGGCCTCACCGAGCGGGTGCAGGGCGCCGAGCTGAGGAGCTACGAGCGCAAGCTGCAGCTGTCATCCCTGCTGGAGCGCTCGGGCAACGAGCTGGGTATGGTCGAGGACGTGCTGATCGCCGAGTACGGGCCGGAGGTCGGGATCCCCGTGCGGTCGAGCGGCGCCGCGGAGGGCGAGCCCGCGCAGGCGGTCCGGGATCCCGAGCCGCGGTACGCGAACGCGCTGGAGGCGGAGCTCGCCGCCGAGCTGGGGATCGACGCCGGCGCCGCGGATCCCGCAGCTGTGAAGGCAGCTGCGAACACAACTGTGGACGGGCCTGCGCCTGTGACCGTGCCGTTCGTGCGCGAGGAGCAGGAACGCCGCCTCGCGAAGGCCGAGCGGCGGCTCGCCCAGCTGGGCCGCATCAACCCGCTCGCGCTCGAGGAGTTCGCGGCGCTCGAGCAGCGCCACGCCTTCCTCAGCGAGCAGCTCAAGGACCTCGCCAAGACCCGCGCCGACCTGCTCGCGATCATCGCCGAGCTCGACCAGAAGATGCAGGGCATCTTCGCCGCGGCCTTCGAGGACACGAGGATCGCGTTCGCCGAGGTGTTCCCGATCCTGTTCCCCGGCGGGTCGGGAGAGATCATGCTGAGCGACCCGGAGGACCTGCTGGGCACCGGGATCGACATGGCCGTGAGGCCCGCGGGCAAGAAGGTGGAGCGGCTCTCGCTGCTGTCGGGCGGGGAGCGATCCCTCGCCGCCGTCGCGTGGCTCATCGCGATCTTCCAGGCCCGTCCCAGTCCCTTCTACATCATGGACGAGGTCGAGGCCGCGCTCGACGATGCCAACCTCGGCCGTCTGCTGCGGGTGTTCGAGCGGCTGCGCGAGAACTCGCAGCTCATCGTCATCACGCACCAGAAGCGCACGATGGAGATCGCCGACGCGCTCTACGGCGTCTCGATGCGCCAGGACGGGATCTCCGCGGTCGTGGGGCAGCGGATCGGCCGCGACGACAGCTGAACCGCGTCAATGCACGGTCGGCACAACTTTCGGCATCGGTTTTCTAACAAGTTTGTTGCACCGCTGTCGTCGAATGCGTTTCGCGGAGCCCGCCGGGATAGTCTCGGTAACGGCGCTCCAGAGGTGGAGCGCATGTCATATGCGAGAAAGGCGTAACCAATGAAGGTGTACACCAGGAAGACGGCCGGGGCGCTCGCCCTGGTCGCCAGCGCTGCGCTGGTGCTGTCGGGCTGCTCGAGCAGCGGCGACAGCGGCGACGAGAAGTCGACCAGCGAGAGCACCTCCACCGAGCAGAGCACGGATGCGCTCAAGATCGCGACGCTGCTGCCCCAGACGGGCTCCCTCAGCTTCCTGATGCCGCCGGTGCAGGCCGGCGTCGCGCAGGCACTCGCCGATATCAACGGCGCGGGCGGCGTGCTCGGTCAGGATATCGAGGTCGTTGCGAACGCGGACGAGGGCGACGGCAACGACCTCACCGTCGTCGCGAAGGGCGCGGACGAGATCATCAAGGCCAAGCCCGCCTTCGTGCTCGGCGCCATGGGATCGGGCCGCAGCGCCGCGGTCGTCGACAAGTTCTCCGAGGCCGGCATCCTGCAGGGATCGCCCTCGAACACCTCGGCGGATCTCAGCGGCATCAGCCCCAACTACTTCCGCACCGCTCCGCCGGACACGGTGCAGGGCAACGCGCTCGGCAACCAGATCCTCGACGACGGCAAGAGCACCGTCGCCTTCCTCACCTTCAACGACCCGTACGGCCTCGGCCTGCGCGACGTCATCCAGACGACCGTGGAAGACGGCGGCGCCGAGGTCGTCTACGGCGGCAAGGGCGACGGCAACGAGTTCCCGGTCGAGCAGACCTCGTTCTCCTCGGAGATCAGTGCGGTGAAGGCGTCCGGCGCCGAGGCCGTCGTGGTCGTCACCTACGCGCAGTTCGAGCAGATCGTGCCCGAGGCCGTCAACCAAGGCCTCGATCTGAAGACCTTCTACCTGGTCGACGGCAATGCCAACGGCTACGAGGGCAAGTTCGCCGAGGGCACGCTCGAGGGCGTGCAGGCCTCCATCCCCGGCGCGCAGTCGAACGACGACTTCAAGGCCGAGCTGGAGAAGATCTACACCGACGAGTACAAGGGCGAGCTCGACAGCTTCACCTACGCGCCCGAGGCCTACGACCTCGTGACGCTGGTCGCCCTCGCGGCGGAGAAGGCCGGCGCCACCGACGCCGAGTCGATCAAGGGCGAGCTGCACGCCGTCTCGGGCTCCGACGGCGGCGAGGAGTGCACCGACTTCGCCAGCTGCAAGGCGCTGCTCGACGACGACAAGGACATCCACTACAAGGGCAAGGCCGGCACCGGCCCGCTCAACGACCAGAACGACCCCTCTTCGGCGTTCATCGGCATCTACAAGTACGATGCCTCGAACAACCCCGTCTTCCAGAAGGCGGTCGAGGGCGAGACCAAGTAGTAGTCCGTCTCACGTAGAACGGCGCCCCCGTTCCTCGGAGCGGGGGCGCCTTCTCGTTTCCTGGTCGGAACGGCGGTGGGGTTCCCGGGCCTCTGCGCCCAGCGCACCGGCTACGCGTCGGCCTCGGCGGCCTTGGCCTCCACGTCGGCGGCGAGCGTGCCGAGGTAGAGCTCGATCACCTTCGGGTCGTTGGCGAGCTCGCGGCCCGGACCCTCGTAGGCGTTGCGCCCCTGGTCGAGCACGTAGGCGCGATCGCAGATCTGCAGGCAGCGGCGCGCGTTCTGCTCGACCATGATGATGGTCACACCGGTCGCGTTGATCTGCCTGGTGCGGATGAAGGTCTCATCCTGGCGAACGGGGGAGAGGCCGGCGCTCGGCTCGTCGAGCAGCAGCACCTTCGGATCCATCATGAG
>JASGDX010000216.1:0-2731 GCA_047606985.1 Leucobacter sp.
CTGCGGCCGTGGATCCCGGAGGAGTGGAGCGGGATCCGATACCGCGTCTCGTGGCGCGGGCTGCTGCTGACCGTCACCGCGACCCATGACGAGGTGCGCCTGGCGGCGGAGGGGCCGGAGGGCGGATCGCTGACCGTCGAGTGCGATGGCAGTCCGATCGAGGTGCGCGCAGGCGAGGAGACGGTGGTGCCGCGACGCGGCTGAGAAGATGATGGTGCCGTGACACGGCTCAGAGATCCGCGAGAGGCGGAATTCCTTCCCGGTGAGCTGTCCTCGAGCGGTCTGCTCGCTCGTCCCCCTTGCAGACGGCGCCCATCGGGGGAGCCGCGGATCGGAATGGAACTCCCATGAAATACACGTTCTTCCTGTACAGCGACGAGGCCGCATACGCGCAGAGGTCGGAAGCCGACATGCAGCAGGAGCTCGCCGTGTTCGGCGCCTACATCGGCGCGCTCCAGGAGGCCGGGGTGTTCGTCGCCACCGACTGGCTGCAGCCGACGGCGACCGCGACCACCGTGTCCATCCGAGGCGGAGAGGCCGTCGTGCACGACGGCCCGTTCTCGGAGACCAAGGAGCAGCTGGGCGGCTACTTCATCATCGAGGCCCCCTCTCTCGACGCCGCGCTCGAGTGGGCGAAGCAGTGCCCGGTGGCCCATTACGGATCGGTCGAGGTCCGCGCCTCCGCGATGGGCGGCTGAGCGATCCCGTGTCCCTCCCCGCCGAGTCGAGCGCGAGAGGCGACCCCCTGCTCGGGATCGTCGCCGAGGATCGCGCTCGGCTCATCGGCGCCCTGACGCGCTGGTGCGGCGATCTCCAGCTCGCCGAGGACGGCTTCGGCGACGCGGTCGAGGCCGCGCTGAAGACCTGGCCGGCGAATTCTCCGGCCGATCCGCGGGCCTGGCTCGTCACGGTCGCGCGCAACCGGATCCGCGACGTCCTCCGATCGTCCGCGAGCAGAACCTCCACCGCGCTCACCGACGAGATCGGCCGCTCTCTGGAGGCCGACCCGATCCCGAGCCGGGACGACACCCTCGCCCTCCTGTTCGCCTGCGCCCATCCGGCGCTCGACCGCGGCGTGCACGCGCCGCTGATCCTGCAGGTCGCGCTCGGGGTGAGCACCTCCGACATCGCCACCGCGTTCGCCCTGCCCGTTGCGACGCTCGCGAAGCGGCTGGTGCGGGCCAAGCAGAAGCTCCGTGCGAACCGGGCCTCGTTCGAGATCCCCGAGCGGATCGACGGCGAACGCGTCCAGGCGGTGCTCGACGCGATCTACGCGGCCTATGCCGTCGACTGGCTGCAGATCGCCCCGCCGGGCGCGACGGACCTCATCGCCGAGGAGGCCGTCAACGCGAGCCAGCTCCTGCTGCGGGAGCGCCCGGAGGATCACGAGGTCCGCGGTCTCGCAGCGCTCCTCCTGCTCCTGCACTCCCGTGCCTCGGCGCGGATCATCGACGGCGTGCTCGTGCCGCTCGACGAGCAGGATCCCGCTGACTGGGACTCCCATCTCATCGCGCGGGGCGATCGGATCCTGCACGGCGGCCTCTCGTTCCCCCGGACTCGCGCGCCCGGCCCCTACGAGCTGCAGGCGGCCATCCAGTCGGCCCACGCCTCCCGAGGCGCGACCGGGGAGACGCCCTGGCCCGTGATCGCGGGGCTCTACGACGCCCTCGTCGCCGAGACGCCGAGCATGGGCGCCCAGGTGGCGCGCGCGGTCGCCGTGGCCCGCGCGAGCGATCCCGGGCGCGGGCTCGCGATCCTCGACGCCCTGCCGAGCTCGTATCCCGCGATCGACGCCTTCCAGGCGTTCCACGCCGCGCGGGGCGCCCTGCTGAGCGAGGCGGGGGACGCGGAGGCCGCGGGGCGGGAGCTCCAGCGGGCCTACGACCTCTGCACGGACATCCCAAGTCGGAGGCACCTCGCCCGGATGATCGCCCGGCTCGCGGGGGATGGTGCTTGAACCGACGTGATCTCTTTCGCTCCGCCCCGAGGAGACGTATCGTCTGCGTTTACCGGGGTGGGCTCGGAGAGAGCCGATCGCTCTGCCCGTACTGCTCCTTGACGATGCGCAGATTGGCCCAGCAGTCGATCGCCGTGATCTGCGGGAGACGCCGGAGCTCGTCCGTGACGGCGAGGAGCTCCTCTGGAGTGTCCGCGGATAGCGTCGCGATGAAGTCGTAGCCGCCCACGGTGATCGCGAGAGACTCCGGGTCGAGTTCGCGAATACGTGGAACGAGATCCCCGATCGCACCTCGGGCGCGGATGCCCAACCCGAGCGACGGCGTCTCGAAGTGGGCACCGCGAACAGGGATCCCCACGACCTTGATCGCGCGATGCCTCAACAGGCGTTCGAATCGGAGCCGGGCACCGCTCGGCGACAGACCGGCCGCCTCGCCGAGCTCCCGGAACGAGGCGCGGCAGTCGCGCTGCAGATGCTGGATGAGCGCACGATCCGCCGCATCGATACGGAACGATGTTCGAGGTGCGCCGGGATAGTGGTATCAGCGATGAGTGCGCAGCCCTGGCCCACGCATGGTCAGAGGGCTGATGAGAGGAGGCGCGGGGCTGCGCACCCGATCAGATGCTCGGCGAAATCGGATTCGCGAGCGGCGGCGTCGCGCGCCCTCCGCCGAGGCGATGTGCGGACATCTCGACTCTTTAGCAATGCGAGTTGGCAAGTCCGCATCAAGCAACGTAGGTTGACTGCATGGAGTCTGTACAGGTCGCCGAAGTC
>JASGDX010000217.1:0-3850 GCA_047606985.1 Leucobacter sp.
ACCGTCGCGCTCGGCGACATCGAGGCGCCCGCGGGGGGCCCGCTGCCGCGGCCCGAGGACGTCGCGGCGCTCGACGCCGACCCGCTGCGCTGCTTCGACGCCGAGACGAGCGCGCGCATGGTCGAGGAGGTCGACGACACGAAGAAGTCGGGCGACACGATCGGCGGCATCGTCGAGGTGCTCGCCTACGGGCTGCCCGCCGGGCTCGGCTCGTACGTGCACTGGGACCGGCGCCTCGACTCGCGCCTGGCCGGGGCGCTCATGGGCATCCAGGCCATCAAGGCGGTCGAGGTGGGCGACGGCTTCGAGACCACCCGCCGCCGCGGCTCGGCCGCGCACGACGAGCTGCACATCGATGGCGGCCGCATCACCCGCGAGACGGGGCGCGCCGGCGGCATCGAGGGCGGCATGACCACCGGGCAGGTGCTGCGCGTGCGCGCCGGGATGAAGCCCATCGCCACCGTTCCGCGCGCGCTGCCGACGATCGACACGGCCACCGGGGAAGAGGCGAAGGCCCATCACCAGCGCAGCGACGTCTCCGCGGTGCCGGCGGCCGGCGTGGTGGCCGAGGCCATGGTCGCCCTCGTGCTCGCCGATGCCGTCACCGAGAAGTTCGGGGGCGACAGCGTCGCCGAGACCAGGCGCAACCTCGAGTCGTACCTGGCCGCGATCCCCGAGCGGCTGGCGACCGTCATCGAATCGTGAACGCGCATCGGCGCGTCAGGCGCGATGCCGGGCCGCCCGTCCAGCGGCCGAAGCCCGGTCCGCCGACCACCCCGCTGACGCTGCCCGCGATGCACGACAAGGGCGCGGCTGAGCGCGGTGCGGAGTCCGCCGGGGCCGAGGCGAGCGGCTCGATCCGGGGCCGCGGACGTCCGCGCCGGCGTCGCAGGGGCGGGGGATCCCGGCTGCCCGAGCGCGCCATCGTCTTCGTCGGGCCCATGGCCGCGGGCAAGACCAGCCTGGGCAAGCGCGTGGCCCGCGAGCTGGGCGTGCCGTTCGTCGATACCGACACGGTGTTCGTGCGCCGTCACGGGGCGATCACCGATTTCTTCTCGAAGCACGGGGAGGCCGAGTTCCGGCGCCTCGAGGCCGAGGTGATCGCGGCAGAGCTGGCCGAGCCGGGAAGCCGGATCGTGGCGCTCGGCGGCGGCGCGGTGATCACCGAGAGCACGCGACGCCTGCTCGAGCGGCACCCGGTGGTGCTGCTGATGACCACTCAGGAGGCGGTGCTGCGCACCGCGAATCTGTCGCGGCGGCCGCTGCTGCGCGACGATCCCGAGTCGTGGGGGCGCATCCTCGAGGAGCGCCGGCCCTTCTACGAGGCGGTGGCCGATGTGACCTACCGCACCGACCGGGCGACGAAGGAGCAGCTCGTGCGGCGCGTCGCCGATTGGGCGCGCGGGTACGCGCGGAGAGAACAGGCGCAGCAGCGCGATACGAGGGAGCAGTAGATGAGCGACATGACGCCGGGCCGGGCGACCGTCATCCCGGTGACCGGGGAGAGCGAGTACACGGTGACGGTGGGCCGGAACCTGCTCGACCGGGTGCCCGAGGCGCTCGGCGACCGCGTCGCGAAGGTGCTCATCGTGCACACCTCGACGGTGGGCAGGCTCGCAGACGAGCTGCGCACCGCCCTGCAGGAGCGGTACGCGCAGGTGCTGCTGGCCGAGGTGCCCGACGCCGAGGCGGCGAAGCGGGTCGAGGTGGCCGCCTTCTGCTGGCAGATCATGGGGCAGGCCGACTTCACCCGCACCGACGCGGTGATCGGGCTCGGCGGGGGAGCAGTGACCGATCTCGCGGGCTTCGTCGCGGCGACCTGGCTGCGAGGGGTGCGGCTCGTGCAGATCCCGACCACCGTACTGGGCATGGTCGACGCCTCGGTGGGCGGCAAGACCGGCATCAACACCGCCGAGGGCAAGAACCTCGTCGGCTGCTTCTACGCCCCGGCGGCCGTGATCTGCGACCTGGCCCTGCTCGACACGCTTCCGAAGAACGAGATCCTGGCCGGGTACGCCGAGATCGCGAAGGCCGGCTTCATCGCCGAGCCCGAGATCCTCGACATCGTCGAAGCCGATGTGGATCGCGCGACCGACCCGACGACGCCCGAGTTCCAGCGCGCCGTCGAACTGGCCATCGCGATGAAGGCCAGGGTCGTCTCCGAGGACTTCAAGGAGAGCGGCCTGCGCGAGATCCTCAACTACGGGCACACCCTCGGGCACGCGATCGAGCACGCCGAGCGCTACCAGTGGCGCCACGGCGTGGCGATCTCGATCGGCATGATGTACGCCGCCGAGCTCGGCCGCATGGCCGGATCCCTGTCCGACGAGGCGGTCGAGCGGCACCGCCGCGTGCTGTCGTCGCTCACCCTGCCGCTGTCGTACCCGGCCGGCCGCTGGCCCGGGCTGCTCGCCGCCATGCAGCGCGACAAGAAGGCGCGCGCCGGCATGCTCCGCTTCATCGTGCTCGATGACATCGCGAAGCCGCGCGTGCTCGCGGGCGTCGACGAGTCGGTGCTGCAGTTCGCGTATCAGGAGATCGCGGCCTGATCCCTCGCGGGAAGCCGCTCGTTCGCGGCGGGCGCGGCCGGCGACGCCAGGATCCGGCTGCCGTTCACGGCGCCAGGGCCCGGCTCAGCCGATCCGGAACCCCTGGCCGGCGATGATCAGCGCCAGCACCCGGCGATCCTCGCGGTGCATCACGCCCTCGACGAAGCGGGTGAGCGCCCGGTCGAGCGAGACGGATCCCGCGCTGCCCGCCACCTTCTGCAGCACCGCCACCAGCGTGCGCGGGGCGAGCACCGCCTCCTCCAGGCCCGGGCGACCGTCGATCTCGCGCTCGGTGCTCACGTACTCGCCGAAGCCCTCGCCGTGCTCGCCGGCGAACACCTGCTGACTGATGAACGCGGCGCGCGCCACCCGGAACAGCTCGTCCTCCGACAGCTCGGCGGGCAGCCTGCCGCGCCGGTCGACGACTGCGGCCGCGGCGAGCAGCGCGTTCTCGGCTGGGAAGCCCTCGTACGCGACGCCCGTATCGGGGTAGTGCACGCGGTAGGCGTTGGCGCCGAAGCGGTTGACGAGCTCGGCGCTCAGCCGGTCGAGGCCGCGGTAGCGGTGCGGGGTCTGCTCGTTGGCCGTGGCGAGGATCGCGAAGCCGGGGGCGATGCGCACCTCTCGGCCGGCGTCCTCCTGCACGCCGAGCGCGTCGCCCGGGCGCAGTTGCAGAATGCGGTTGAGGCGCTTCAAGAACTCGGCGGGCATCGCGTTGACCTCGTCGAGGACCACGGGATACCCCTCGGCCATCGCCCGCAGCAGCGGGCCGG
This sequence comes from Leucobacter sp., assembly GCA_047606985.1. Classification (GTDB taxonomy): domain Bacteria; phylum Actinomycetota; class Actinomycetes; order Actinomycetales; family Microbacteriaceae; genus Leucobacter. The sequence goes on from JASGDX010000217.1 coordinate 3,323, forward strand.
GCACGAAGACGCTCGCCGTGGCGCCGCCATCGGCGCGCAGCTCGTGGGCGCCGATGAGCTGCGCGCTCGTGATGTCGCCGTAGCCGGAGACGAGCTCGGGATCCCGTCCCGTCGCCCGCCTGGCCAGATGCTCGGCGAGCGCGGTCTTCGCCCCGCCGGTCTCGCCCACGAGCAGCACGGGATCGCCGCGCAGCACCGCGGGCAGCGCCTCGGCGATGATGCCGCGCATCTGATCGGTGAGCAGCAGGCCGTCGCGCAGCTGGCGGCGCGCCTCGCGCAGCCGCAGCGCGCCGAGGGCGTCGAGCACGGTGTCGCGGCGCTCCGGCGTGGTGATGCGGGATCGCCAGGCGCCGGCCTCGCTCCGAACCTGATCGCCGCTCCGCAGCGCGGCCACGCGCGAGCGCTCGGCCGCGGTGAGGGATCGGTCGGATGCGATGGCCCGCGACACGATGAACTCGGCTCGGCCGGCGCGCCGATCCCCGGCCTCGCGCTCCAGCCGCGCCGCCGCCGCGATGCGCAGCGCCCCGG
>JASGDX010000218.1:0-6285 GCA_047606985.1 Leucobacter sp.
CTGCGAGGCGTTGCCGAGGGTGAGGATCTCGCCGTTGCGGACGAACCAGAGCGTGCCGTCGACGGCGCGCACCTGGGTGACCCGGATCCCCACGTCCTCGACCGTGCCGCTCACCTCGCCGATCGTCACCGCGTCGCCCACGCCGAGCTGATCCTCGAACACCATGAAGATGCCGTTCAGGATGTCCTTGACGATGTTCTGGGCGCCGAAGGCGAGGCCCGCGGCCACGATGCCGGCGGAGGTGAGCAGCGCTCCGAGGTTCACACCGAGCTGTCCGAGCACCAGGATGAGCGCTACCACCACCACGGTCCACGTGATGATGTGGCGCCCCACCGCGCCGAGGGTGCGGGTGCGCTGCACCGCGCGCGCGTTGACGTACGGCGCCGCCTGCATCTCCGAGGTCGTGTCGACGTTCTGCGCGCGCTTCACCCCAGTGACGATGCGAGTCACGGTGCGCATGAGCAGGCGCCGCAGCAGCAGGTTCAGCACCACCGCGACGACGATGATCAGCAGGATGCGCAGCGGCACCTGATAGGTCGTGAGAAAGCTGCCGAGGGCGTCGCCCACGGCCTCCTCGACTTCCTGTATCCCGTCCACTCAGACCTCCAGATCGGCGCTCTGCGCGCGGAGCGCGCGCTCGACGCCCGCGAGATGCTCCGACACCATGCGTCGTGGGGCGGCGGGCGCGTCGGGGTTGGCGTCGAGCCAGGCGCGGGTGGCCTCCGCGAGCGCCTCATTCGCGAGCGGCGCGGGGTAGAAGCCCTCGATGAGCTCCTCTGCGATCGCGTAGCTGCGCGATTCCCAGACGGGCAGCAGCGCGGCGAAGAAGCGCTCGACGTAGGGCTCGAGCAGCGCGAGGTCGTGGGCTCGGGCGAAGCCGAGGCCGGTGGCGCGCACGATCGCGTTGGGCTTGTCGCTCTCCTCGAAGACGGAGGCCCACGCCCGTGCCTTGTCGGCGGCGGTGGGCAGTGCGGCGCGGGTGTGGGCGGCCGACTGGTTGCCGGTGGCGGTGCGGTCCTCGGTGAGGCGGGCCTCGATCTGCTCCTCGGTTGCGCGGCCGCCTGCTGCCAGGGCGATGAGCAGCTCCCAGCCGAGGTCGGTGTCGACGTCGAGGCCCTCGAGGGGGAGCGAGCCGTCGAAGAGGCCCTGCACCGTGTCGAGCTGCTCGTCGTTCGATGCGACCTGGCCGAACGCCTTGACGAACTGGAACTGGTTGTCCGATCCGGGCTCGGCGTCGACGGCCAGCTGCCACAGCGCATCCGCCACGCGCTCCAGCATGGCATCGCGCTTCGCGGGAGCCACGTAGCTCGACGCCGCCAGCAGCAGCTGGCCGAGGAGGGTGCGCAGCGTGGTCGACGCGGTCTCGCGGGCGATGTGCGCGAGCACGATGTCGACGAAACGGGAGGCCGGGAGCTCGGCGTCCCGCGTCGCGTCCCACAGCGTGGCCCAGACGAGCGCGCGGGGGAGCGAGTCCTCGAAGCAGCCCAGGCGAGCGGCGGCGGTCTCGAGCGAGCGCTCGTCGAGCCGGATCTTCGCGTAGCTCAGATCGTCGTCGTTGAGCAGCAGCAGGTCGGGCTGCGCCTCGCCCACGAGCTCGGGCACGGGAGTGCTGGCGCCGTCGATGTCGAGCTCGATGCGCCGCATCCGGCGCACCGCGTCGCCCTCGACCGTGTAGAGACCGATGGCGATGCGGTGCGGGCGGATCGTCGGGTAGTCGTCGACCGCGGTCTGCTCGATCCCGAAGCTCGTGTATCGGCCCTCGGCGTCGAGCTCGAAAGCCGGGCGCAGCGTGTTGACGCCTGCGGTCTCGAGCCACAGCTCCGACCACGCGGTGAGGTCCCGGCCGCTCTGCGCCTCGAGCTCGGCCAGCAGATCGGGCAGCTCCGTGTTCGAGTGGTGGTGCTTCACGAAGTAGTCGTGCACACCGCGCATGAACGGCTCGCGCCCCACCCAGGCGACGAGCTGCTTGAGCACCGAGGCGCCCTTGGCATAGGTGATGCCGTCGAAGTTGACGAGCACATCCTCGAGGTCGCGGATCGGGGCCACGATCGGGTGCGTGGAGGGCAGCTGATCCTGACGGTACGCCCACGACTTCTCGGAGGCCACGAAGGTGGTCCAGCACTCGTCCCATTCGGTGGCCTCGACAACGCCGAGCGTCGACATGTACTCGGCGAACGACTCGTTGAGCCAGAGGTCGTTCCACCAGCGCATCGTGACCAGGTCGCCGAACCACATGTGCGCGAGCTCGTGCAGGATGGTGACGACCCGGCGCTCGCGCATCGCGTCGGTGACCTGGCTGCGGAAGACGTAGGCCTCGGTGAAGGTGACCGCGCCGATGTTCTCCATCGCGCCCATGTTGTACTCGGGAACGAAGAGCTGGTCGTACTTGTCGAAGGGGTAGGCGTAGTCGAACTGCTCCTCGAAGAACGCGAAGCCCTCTCGGGTCTTCTCGAAGACGTAGTCGGCGTCGAGGTACTCGCTGAGCGATGAGCGGCAGAACACGCCGAGCGGGATCGTGCGCCCGTCGCGGCTGGTCAGCTCGGAGCGGACGACGGAGTAGGGTCCGGCGATCAGGGCCGTGATGTAGCTCGACATGACCGGGGTCGGCTCGAAGGCCCAGGTGGCGATCGCCTCGCCGTCCCGTTCGCCGGCGGGTTCGGGATCGGGCGTCGGCTGGTTGCTCACGACCTCCCAGCGGGCCGGGGCGGTGACAGTGAAGCCGAACGTCGCCTTGAGGTCCGGCTGCTCGAAGACGGCGAACATGCGACGCGAGTCGGGCACCTCGAACTGGGAATAGAGGTAGACCTCGCCGTCGGCGGGATCGACGAAGCGGTGCAGGCCCTCGCCCGTGTTGGTGTACCGCTGGGTCGAGGCGATGCGCAGGATGTTCTGGGCCGCGAGGACGGGCAGCTGCACGCGAGAGTCGGCGAAGACCGTCGCCGGATCGAGTGCGGCCCCGTTGAGCTCGACGCTCTCGACGGAGTCGGCGATGAGGTCGACGAAGGTCGATGCGCCTGCCCGCGCGGCGAAGCGGATCGTGGTGATGGCTGCGAAGGTCTCGGGTCCGGTGGTGAGGTCGAGTGAGACCTCGTAGCTCTCGGTCGAGACGATATCCGCGCGCTCGCGGGCCTCTTCGCGAGTGAGGTTCGTTCCTGGCACTGATGCTCCTGACGAGTGTTGGACGCGGCGCCGGGCTCGTGACCCGCACCGATGCTGACGGAACAAGCCTATGCCCGCCCGCTGGACGAGTGCGGAGCGCCGGGGGACCGCTCACGCTCCCGCCGGCGGCCCGGTAGAGTGAGGGCATGAGCGATGCAGCCGCGCCCCGAGTCGAGTTCTACTTCGATCCGATCTGCCCCTGGTGCTGGATGACCAGCCGCTGGGCCGCCGAGGTGGCCGAGACGAGAGGGTTCGAGATCGACTGGAGGCCCGTCAGCCTGCAGATCATCAATGAGGGCAACGAGCCCGGCTCGCACGCCGAGGCCATGCGGCAGGGGCATCGCATGGGGAAGCTCGCGATCGCGGTGGGAGCCGAGGCCGGGCCGGCCGCCGTCGGCGCGCTGTACACCGAGCTGGGCACGAGGATCCACCCCGGGGGCCGCGACGACTACGACGGGATCCTCGAGGAGTCGTTCGCCGCGGTCGGCGGACTCCCCGGCGGACTGCTGGCCGCTGCCGACGCCGATGACGATGCGCAGCTGCGGGAGAACACCGGCCACGCACTCGAGATCGCGGGCCCCGACGTTGGCGTGCCGATCATCTCCGTCGACGGCGTGGCGTTCTTCGGCCCGGTCGTGACGCCCGCGCCCACGGGGGAGGCCGCGCTGCGCCTGTGGGACGGCATCTACGCGGCGGCCGGCGTGCCCGGCTTCTACGAGCTGAAGCGCGGCCGCACGCTCGGCCCCCGGTTCTGAGTCGATCCCCGGGGTCTTCCGGATCTCCTCCCGGGCGGGAGCGGGCGAGGCGCGGGATCCCTCTCGCGAGCCCGCGCGGGGGGCGGATAGAATTCTGCCCATGCGCATTCATATCGCCACGGATCACGCCGGACTCGAGTTCAGTCAGCGGTTGCAGCAGCACCTGCGCGAGCAGGGGCACGAGGTCGTCGATCACGGCCCTGCCGAGTACGACGCGCTCGACGACTATCCCTCGTTCTGCATCAACGCGGCGCTCGGCGTCGTGCGCGACGAGCGCGACGGAGTCGAGGCGCTGGGCGTGGTCTTCGGCGGTTCTGGCAACGGCGAGCAGATCGCCGCGAACAAGGTGCGCGGCATCCGGGCCGCCCTCGTGTGGAACGAGTCGACGGCCGAGCTCGCACGCGAGCACAACAACGCCAATGTGATCTCCATCGGCGCGCGCCAGCACCCGGTCGAGGACGCGATCCGCTTCATCGATCTCTTCATCGCCACCCCGTTCCCCGGCGACGAGCGCCACGTGCGCCGCATCGGCCAGCTCGGCGAGTACGAGCGCACCGGCGAGATCGCGGGCAAGCAGATCGATTCGCTCTGAGCCATGCTTGAGGGCACCAAGCCGCTCGAGGCAAAGCGGAGCTTTGCGCGGCGTATGTGCCGAGGCCGCCCTCGGCCTCGGAAAACCGAAAGCTGAGTGACGTGAAACGAGCTGAGAATGCCTGAGGGGCACTCCGTCCATCGCATCGCGCGGCAGTTCGGCGCGAATTTCGTGGGCACCGCTTCGGCGGTGTCGAGCCCGCAGGGCCGTTTCGCTCAGGGCGCGGCGATCCTCACCGGTCGCGAGATGCTCGACGCCCGCGCGGTGGGCAAACAGATGTTCCTCGAATTCGAGGGGGATCGGTGGCTGCGCGTGCACCTCGGCATCTACGGCGCCTGGGACTTCGCCGGAGAGATCAGGATCGACCCCTCGATCCAGATGCACGCCAAGGGCGACACGCACCTGAAGCTCGGGCAGACGGGCGAGTACTCGCGGCCGGATCGCCCGGCCCCCGTCGATCGCGATGCCGAGGACTCGGTGACCTCGATCGGGGCGCCGCGGCGCACGCGGGTGCGCATGGCCGAGCACGACCGGGTCTCCGACGACGGCGCCTTCCCCCCAGAGCCGCGCGGTCAGGTACGGGTGCGGCTGCTGAACGAGCGCGTGTGCGCCGACCTGCGGGGTCCCACCGCGTGCGAGGTGCTCTCGCCAGCAGAGGTCGACGCGGTGATGCAGCGCCTCGGGCCGGATCCCGCGAATGCGAACACCCCGGAGGAGCGGCGCCGCTTCGTGGAGCGCGCGGCGAAGAAGCGGACCCCGATCGGACTGGTGCTGATGGACCAGTCGGTCGTAGCGGGGATCGGCAACATCTACCGGGCGGAGATGCTGTTCAGGGCGGGGCTCGACCCGCACACCCCGGCCGACGCGCTCGATCGCACCGTGCTCGAGTCGCTCTGGGACGACTGGGCCTACCTGCTCGAGATCGGCATCGCGGTCGGCCAGATGATGACGATCGACGGGCTCGAGGGCGAGGCCTACCTGCGCGCGCTCGTGGATCGCGACGAGCGGCACTGGGTGTACAAGCACGAGGGTGCGCCGTGCAAGCGCTGCGGGACGAACATCGTGCTCGAGGAGATGGGCGGCCGCAAGCTCTACTGGTGCCCGGGCTGCCAGACCTGATCCGGCGAGGCGTTTGTTAGGCTGATACGCGAACGCGGCCTTCCGCCGCCTCGACAGCGAGACGAACCGATCGAGGGGACACTCCATGAACGCCGCGAGCGCACCGCCCGTAGAGGAGCGGCTTGCCGCCCCTCAGCCCGTCGCGTCCCGCTCCGCCGCCGACCGGTTCATGCGCCGACTGCTGCGCGTGAACGAGATCGACCGCTCGCCCGAGAACGAGCTGCGGGCGCACCGCAGCTTCCGCACCTCGCTGATCGTCTCGGGCCTGCGCTGCCTCATCAGCTACCTGCTCATCCCGATCCTCGTGCCCGTCATCGGCTTCGCCGGGGTGCTCGCGGCGCCCGCCGGTCTCGCGCTGTGCCTGGTCGGCATCGTCAACGGCGTGTACAGCGTGCGCCGCTTCTGGCTCAGCGATCACCGCTACCGTTGGATGTACACCTGGTTCATCGCGGTGGTCTTCGCCATCCTGGCCGTCTCGATGGCCGCCGATATCTCGAGGATGGTGAACGGCCAGTGAGTTCCGAGCCGCTGGATGGCGAGCCGCCGGCGCACGAGCGCCGGCTCGCCGAGCCCGATTCGCCGGCCGTTGCCGGCGAATCGCCGCAGAACCTGCCGCCCAAGGCGTGGGTGACGCTCGTGCTCTTCGCGGCCTTCGTGATC
>JASGDX010000219.1:0-6524 GCA_047606985.1 Leucobacter sp.
CCTCGCCGAGCTGCGCGCGCGCGGCTTCCGCCGGCTCTTCGTCGAGGGCGGCCCGACGGTCGCGAGCGCGCTCATCGCCGCGGGCCTCGCCGACGAGGTGCTCGTCTACCTCGCCCCCGCCCTGCTCGGCGGTCCCCGCCTCGCGCTCGGCGACATCGGCGTCGCGGGCATGCCCGGCATCAAGCGCCTGCGCGTCTCGCGCACGGTGCACCTGGGCGCCGACCTGCTCGTCGAGGCCGAGATCGACCTCCCCCACCATCCCGCGACCGCGCGGGACGACGCATCAAGAGAGGACCGCTGATGTTCACCGGACTCATCGAAGAAATCGGCGAGATCGTCGTCGTCGAACCCGTCGGCGACTCGCTGCGCCTCACCGTCGCGGGCCCGCTCGTCACCTCCGACGCCGACCACGGCGACTCCATCTGCGTCTCCGGCGTATGCCTCACCGTGATCGACCGCGGCACCGATGCGGCCGGGCGCGGCACCTTCTCCGCAGACGTGATGCAGCAGTCGATCCGCATGTCCGCCCTCGGCGAGCTCCGGCCCGGCAGCGCCGTGAACCTCGAGCGAGCGGTGCGCACGGACACCCGGCTCGGCGGCCACATCGTGCAGGGCCATGTCGACGGCACCGCGACGCTGCTCTCCGCGACGGAGCACGACGCCTGGCGCACCCTGCGCTTCTCGCTCTCGCCCGAGCTGGCCCCGCTGCTCGTCGACAAGGGATCGGTGACCCTCTCAGGCGTCTCGCTGACGGTCTCGGCGATCGCGCCCGAGACCGAGGCCGAGCAGTGGTTCGAGGTCTCGCTCATCCCCGAGACCCTCGTCGCCACCACGCTCGGCGCCCTGCGCCCCGGCGACCGCGTCAACGTCGAGACCGACATCCTCGCCCGCCACGTCGCGCGCATGCTGCGCCTCGGCGTCGCGTCCCCCATCACCACCGAAGGAACCCCGTCATGAGCGAACGCTCCCGCACCCCAGGCATCTCCTCCATCGAGGAGGCCATCGCCGCGATCAAGGCCGGCCGGCCGGTGATCGTGGCCGACAACGAGGACCGAGAGAACGAGGGCGACGTGATCCTCTCCGCCGAGCTGGCCACGCCCGAGACCATCGCGTGGACGGTGCAGCGCTCATCCGGCCTGCTCTGCGCCCCGATGACGAACGAAGTCGCGGACCGCCTCGAGCTGCCCGTGATGGTGGAGCTCAACGAGGATGTACGCGGAACGGCATATACGGTGACGGTCGACGCCGCCTCCGGTGTCACCACCGGCATCAGCGCGAGCGACCGCGCCACGACCGTGCGCGCCCTCGCCAACCCCGACGCCGTGCCAGGCGACGTGCGCCGCCCCGGGCACGTGCTGCCGCTGCGCGCCGTCGACGGCGGTGTGCGCGCGCGCAACGGCCACACCGAGGCCGGCGTCGAGCTCATGCGGCTCGCGGGTCTCAGCCCCGTCGCGGTTATCGCCGAGATCGTCGCCGACGACGGCGAGATGATGCGGCTTCCGGAGCTGATCGGGCTCGGGCATCGCGAGGACGTGCCGGTCATCACCATCGAGCAGCTCATCGCCTACCTCGACGAGCACGAACCGTCGACGGCCCCCGCTCGGAGCAGCACCCGCCATCGCAGCGTCAGCCTGCGCGCCAGCACCCTGCTTCCCACCGAGCACGGCGACTTCCAGGCCCTCGCCTACCGCGACCGCCGCGTGGGCGTCGACCACATCGCGCTGGTCGCACCCGCGCCCGACGGAGCGCTGCCCGGCGCGGAGACCCTCGTGCGCGTGCACTCCGAGTGCGTCACCGGCGAGGCCTTCGGATCGCTCAAGTGCGAGTGCGGCCCCCAGCTCGACGCCGCCCTCGACCTCGTGCACGAGCGCGGCGGCATCGTCATATACCTGCGCGGGCATGAAGGGCGAGGGATCGGCCTCGCCAACAAGCTCCGCGCCTACCAGCTGCAGGACCAGGGCCTCGACACCCTCGACGCCAACCTGCAGCTCGGCCTGCCGGCCGACGCCCGCGACTACTCGGCCGCCGCCGAGATCCTCGCCGACCTCGGGGTCGAGCGGGTGCGGCTGCTCACCAACAACCCCGACAAGGTGGCCCAGCTCCAGGCGCACGGCATCGACATCGTCGAGCGCGTGCCGCTGCTCGTCGGCGTCACCGAGCAGAACATCGGCTACCTCTCGGCGAAGCGCGACCGCATGGGGCACGCGCTGCCCGACGACGTGCGCAGCGGCGCCGGCCGCTGAGCGAGCTCGGCGTCCCGCCGGTTGAGCGAGGAGCGCAGCGGCGAGTCGAAACGCAGCGGCCCCCGCTTTCACCCCCGACCGCCGGTTGAGCGAGCGCAGCGAGTCGAAACCAAAACACCCCAAACACCCCACCCCACCCCGACCCCCGAAGGAGCGCCCCATGAGCGGAGCAGGAGCCCCCGACCTCGCCGTCGACGCGACAGGGCTGCGCGTCGCCGTCATCGCCGGCAGCTGGCACGAGGAGATCATGTCGCCGCTGATCGACGGCGCGGCGGAGGCGCTCGCGGCCGCGGGCGCCGCGCACGACCTCTACCGCGTGGCCGGGGCGTTCGAGCTGCCGCTCGCCGCGCAGGCCGCGCTGACCCCGGCGAACCGCGGCGGGGGCGGGTACGACGCCGCCGTGTGCCTCGGCGTGATCATCCGCGGCGGCACCCCGCACTTCGACTACGTGTGCAACGCGGTCACCGACGGCCTCACCCGCGCGCAGCTCGACGCGGGCAGGCCGATCGGCTTCGGCGTGCTCACGACCGACGACGAGCAGCAGGCGCTCGACCGCTCGGGGCGCCCCGGAGCCCCCGAGTCGAAGGGCCGGGAGGCCGCTGAGGCCGCCCTGCATCTCGCCGCCGCGGTGCGCAGCATCTGCGACGCCGGCGCCGCGTAGCGTCCGAACCGGCGCCCCTCCCGGATGCGTCCGCGCGTCAGAGTTCGACGGCGACCTGCCCGCGCATGAGGATGCGGGCGGTGCGTGCGAGCGAGGTCTCGAGCGCGAGCGGCGCGTTGAGCTCGGGATGATCGGCGGAGCGCGACCGCACCACGACGGCGCCCGCCGTCACCACTCCGGAGGGGGTGCCGATGCGCAGCGATCCCGCACCCCGGGCGCCCACCGCCTCCGCCGCGATCCCGCCGCCGATCTGCGCCGCAGCCGCGAGGCACATCGCCGCCGTGCCCGGAATCGCGTTGTGGGTCTGCCCCATCGAGATGACGCGCGCGAGCAGGTCGACCTCAGCCGCCGGCAGCTCGCGGCCGTCGAGCAGCCGCGACGGAGCCGGCGGCGCGATCACGACGGCCTTGGGGACCGCCTGCGGAGCGGATTCGGGATCGCCGCACATGCCCATCCTCACGGCTCCGACCCGTCTCAGCCGCTCGAGCAGAGCCATCGCCTCGCGGTTCGCGTCGAGCTCGGCCGGCATCTCGGCGGCGGTCACGCCGATGTCGGCCGCCGCGACGAGCACGAGCGGATTCGTGGCGTCGACGAGCGAGGCGCGAACCGCGCTGATCCCGAACCCCGGGCCGACCTCGAGGTCGTCGACGACGGATCCGGTCGGCAGCAGCCCTGAGGTGCGGCTGCCGCCCGGCTCGGGATACACCAGCTCGACGGGCGATCCCGCACCCGCCACCCCGGGGATCGACAGCTCGCCCGTCTCAGCTGCGACCCCGCCGCGCACCGTGAGCCGCACATCCACCCGCTTGCCGGTGTTGGTGTTGAACAGGGCGAAGCGCTGCGGGCCGTCGGCGCGGGCGATCAATCCGGCGGCGAGCGCGAACGGCGCCACCGCGGACGAGAGGTTGCCGCAGTTGCCGGCGTAGTCGACCTCGGCCGCGCCGACGGCGACCTGCGCGAAGGTGTAGTCGAGGTCGATGCCCGGACGCTCGGAAGGGGCCACGATCATGGCCTTCGACAGCGACGAGACCCCGCCGCCCATGCCGTCGAGCTGGCGGCCGAACGGGTCGGGCGAACCCAGGGCCGCGCACAGGATCGCATCGCGCTCGCGCAGCGCGGCGCGATGGGCAGCGGCGGTTGCCGGGTCGGTGGCGGGTCGGTCTGCCGCGCCGGTGGCGAGGTCAGAGGCGGCTGAGGGGCCGGCAGAGGCGGAGGCCGGGCCGGCTGCGAGATCGGCTGAGTCAGCGACCGGGCCGGCGGAGCCGACGGTGAGAGCGGCGGCGGGATCGCCGGGCAGCGTGAGCCCTCCCGGCAGTGAGGCGGCCTCGAACATCAACCCCTTGCTCGTGCCGCCCCGCATGAACATCGTGTCGATCCAGCGTGTCATCGCACTCCCTCGGCTCCCGTTCCTCTCGCGGGCACTGCGGGATCGCTACCAGCCCCCGGCGACCCGCATCCGGCGACCCGCGCCCGGCAACCCGCATCCGGCCCCTGGGCGGGCGCTCTGCTCAGCCTACGCGGGCCGCCTATCCATTTGTGAGTTTCAGGGGTTGAGGCCCGGGTCCAACCCCTGAAACTCACAAATGGATTGTGGGAGGGGAGGTAAGGGCGGAGGCCGACCTCGCGCCGGAGCGCGTTGCCAGGCGCCCTGGCCTAGAGTTGAGGCCGTGGCTGGCAGATCCGATGACACCGCGAACAACACCGCAGACGACTCGACGACGACCGGCGCCGATCCCGAAACCCAGCCGCGCCCGGCAGCGCATCGGGCCGCGAGCTCCGAGGCCCAGGCTACGACCCCCTCGGCCGGCCGCCGAACCGGAGGCGCGCGAAACACCGAAAGCGCCCGAAACACCGAGGGCGCCCAGACCACCCGCCGTGCCCGCAGCACCAGGCGCGGCACCGCCGATCGCGACGCCCCGCGCGGCCCGCGCGCCACGCTCGGGCAGCTGCTCCCCTACCTCTTCGAGCAGCGCGGCAAGCTGATCTTCATCGCCGCGCTCAGCATCGTCGGCGCACTCGCCTCGCTCGCCCAGCCCCTGCTCGTGGGCTCGGTCATCGAGCGGGTGCAGCAGTCGCTGCCGCTCGGCTGGCTGCTGTGGGGACTCGTGGGCCTGGTGCTCGTGAGCGCGCTGCTCAACAGCTACCAGCACTACCTGCTGCAGTGCATGGGCGAGGGCGTGGTGCTGTCGAGCCGCAAGCGCCTCATCGCGAAGATCCTGCACCTGCCCGTGTCGGAGTTCGACCGGCGCCGCACGGGCGACCTCGTGTCGCGCGTGGGCAGCGACACGACGCTGCTGCGCGCGGTGCTGACGCAGGGGCTCGTCGAGGCGATCGGCGGCGCGCTGCTGTTCGCGGGCGCGCTGGTCGGCATGCTGGTGATCGATCCGCTGCTGTTCCTGGTGACGTTCGGCGTGGTGGCCGTGGCGATCATGGTCGTGGTGGCGCTGTCGGCGCGCATCCGGCCGGCCGTGGCGCGCTCGCAGGAGAAGGTGGGCGATCTGGCCGCAGCGGTGGATCGGGCGATCGGCTCGGTGCGCACGATCCGCGCGGCCGGGGCGGCCGAGCGGGAGCAGCGGGCCATCGAGGGCGAGGCGACCGAGGCGTACGTGCTCGGGATCCGGGTGGCCCGCATCTCCGCGCTCATCGTGCCCGTGTCGTTCATCGCGATGCAGGCGTCGTTCCTCGCGGTGCTCGGCATCGGCGGGTACCGGGTGGCGACGGGCGCGATCACCATCGCGCAGCTGATCACCTTCATCATCTTCCTGTTCTTCATGGTGATGCCGCTGGGCCAGGCGTTCGGCGCGATCGCGGCCGTGAACCAGGCGCTCGGCGCCCTCGGTCGCATCCAGGAGATCGCCGCGCTCCCCGCCGAGACCGAGCACGACGACGAGCTCTCGCCGCTCGGGCGCGTGACGCCGCTGGAGGGCGCCGGGCTCGATCACGCGGCGGCGGTCCGGCTCTCCGACGTGCACTTCGCCTACCGCTCCGCGGCTCCGGAGCGCGCCGACGCCCGAGCCCTGGTGCGCAGCGGCCGTGGCGCATCCCGGCGCGACGCGGAGGCCGCCCCCGCCGAGATCGTGGAGACGCCCGTGCTGCACGGGGTGACCTTCGACGTGCCGCGCGGGTCTCGGGTGGCGCTGGTGGGGCCATCGGGCGCGGGCAAGTCGACGGTGCTGGCGCTGATCGAGCGCTTCTACGACCCCGATCGCGGCGCGGTGTCGTTGTACGGCGCCGATCTGCGCGCGCTCGACCGCCGCGAGGTGCGGGCGCAGTTGGGCTACGTGGAGCAGGACGCCCCGGTGCTCGCCGGCAGCCTGCGCGACAACCTGCGCATCGCGGCGCCCGACGCCTCCGACGCCGCGTGCGAGCGCGTGCTGCGCGCCGTGAATCTGGGCGGGCTGCTGGAGCGGGCGGTGACGCCCGCTGGTGCTGCTGGTGCCGGTGGGTCCAGTGCGATCGGGTCCCGTGCGATCGGGTCCGGTGCTGCGGGCCGCGATGCTGCTGCGGGATCGGCGAGCCCTGTGCCCGGCGACGGACTCGGCGGCGCAGCCGCGGCCCGTGCGGCGGGCGCCCGGAATGCGGCGGAGGCTGCGGGATCGTGCGGCGGCGGGGCGGGCGAC
>JASGDX010000220.1:0-3400 GCA_047606985.1 Leucobacter sp.
GCGAGGCGCTCCACCGACTCGGTGAAGGTGAGATGGTCCATGCGCTGCAGGAACGTGAAGGCGTCGCCGGACTCGCCGCACCCGAAGCAGTGGTAGTAGCCCGCTGCCGGACGCACGTGGAAGCTGGGGCTGCGCTCGTCGTGGAAGGGGCAGAGGCCCTTCATCGAGTCGATGCCGGCGTTCTTGAGCGTGACGTAGTCGCCCACGAGGTCGGCGAGGTTGACGCGGCGCTTCACCTCTTCGATGTCGCTCGCGCGAATACGGCCCGCCATAGCTGCCGAGTCTATCCGCTATACGAGCGAGGTGTCGCAGAGGCGCCGGTACCAGGCGATCGCCGACTGGTCGGTGAGCGACGCCACCTGATCCACGACCGCCCGGCGCGCGGCCGTCTCGGTGCCGGCGGTGCGGAAATCGGCGGCGTACGCCGGCTCGAGCTCGCCCGCGCCCGTCTCCCACAAAGTGTGCAGCAGCTCGATCAGCAGGCTGCGCTGCCTGCGGTACGCCGGCTGCCGGCGACCGCTCTGCATCACGAAGGCGGCGACGATCCCCTTGAGCACCGCGATCTCCGCGCGGATCTCCCGCGGCACGATCACCTCGGCGCCGTAGCGCGCCAGCGGACCCCCGTCGGCCGCCTCCAGCGTCTCCTGGATCGGGGCGCGGGCGAAGCGGCCGATCATGTCGCTCGTGAAGTTCTTGAGCTTCGCCTGATCCCGCCGCGATCCGTCCCAGGCGCTCAGCCAGTTGGCGCTCTCCGCCATGCGGTCGAAGGCGGCGCCCAGCTCGTCGGCCTCGAAGCGGCCATCGGCCCACTCGGCGACGGCGCGGATCAGCGCGGAGTGCCCCGAGCGCGCGGTGAGCATCGCGGGATCGATGTGCTCGCTCACGATCGCGTCCTCGAAGTCGTGCACGGAGTACGCGATGTCGTCGGAGAGGTCCATGATCTGCGCCTCGACGCACTTGCGCCGCTCGGGGGCGCCGTGACGCAGCCAGCGGAAGACCGCGGCGTCGTCGTCGAAGTAGCCGAACTTGCTGCTTCCCGCCGGCGTCTCGCCCCGCTGGGCCTCGGCGAGCGACCAGGGGTACTTGCAGCTTGCGTCGAGCGTGGCGCGGGTGAGGTTGAGCCCCACGCTCGTGCCGTCCGGTGCGAAGTGCTTCGGCTCGAGCCTCGAGAGGATGCGCAGCGTCTGCGCGTTGCCCTCGAAGCCGCCGAAGCCCGACATCCACTCGTTCAGCGCCTTCTCGCCGTTGTGTCCGAAGGGGGGATGACCGAGATCGTGCGCGAGGCAGGCGGTGTCGACCACGTCCTGGGAGACGCCGAGCGAGACCGCCAGCTCGCGCCCGATCTGGGCGACCTCGAGGGAGTGGGTGAGCCGGTTGCGTGCGAAGTCGACGCCCGCTGCGGGGCTGAGCACCTGGGTCTTCGCGGCGAGCCGGCGCCAACCGCTGGAGTGGAGCACGCGGGCGCGATCCCGCGCGAAATCGCTGCGCTGCCCCGAATGGCGCTCCGGCACGAAGCGCTCCGCGTCCCGCGTCGTGTACCCGTCCGGGAGCGCGGGACCGGGCGGCGGGGCCTCAGCCACCGTCCGATCCCCCGTCGACCCGCTCGCCCTCGGCGACCGAGGCGCGATCCGCGAGGTCGCTCGTGCGGCTGTTCAGCCAGCCGTCGGGCAGGTGCACGCGCTTCGGGCTGCCGGCGCGGCCCCGCTGGCCCTCGGCGCCCTCGCCCGGGTAGGGCATCGAGGCGTCCATCGTCGCGAAGATCTCGTCCATCTGCGCGAGCGATTCAACCGCGGCCAGCGCGCGCCGGGTGTCGCCGCCCACGCCGTAGCCCTTGTAGTACCAGGCCACGTGCTTGCGGATGTCGCGGCAGGCGCGATCCTCCTCGCCGTCGAAGAACTCCACCAGCAGCTCGGCGTGGCGGCGCATCGCGTCCATCACGAAGCCGAGCGGCGGCCTCCCCATGGCGGCCTCGGCCTCCTCGTGGGGGATCTGCCCCGCTTCCGCACGGAACGCCGCGGCCAGGTCGCCGAACAGCCACGGCCGGCCGAGGCATCCCCGGCCCACCACGACGCCGTCGCAGCCGGTCCCGCGCACCATGCGGATCGCGTCGTCCGCCGACCAGATGTCGCCGTTGCCGAGCACCGGCACGCTCGTGACCGCCTCCTTGAGCGCGGCGATCGCGCTCCAGTCGGCCTGGCCCGAGTAGAACTCGCTCGCGGTGCGCCCGTGCAGCGCGATGGCGGCGACGCCGGCCTGCTCCGCGGCCTTCGCCGCGTCGAGGAAGGTGAGATGATCGGGGTCGATGCCCTTGCGCATCTTCACCGTGAGCGGGATCGCGCCCGCGGCCCTGACCGCCTCCTCCACGATCGCGCGGAACAGGTCGCTCTTCCACGGCAGCGCCGATCCCCCGCCGCGGCGCGTCACCTTCGGCACGGGGCAGCCGAAGTTGAGGTCGATGTGGTCGGCGAGATCCTGGTCGACGAGGAAGCGCACCGCCTCGCTCACGGTCCCCGGATCGACGCCGTAGAGCTGGATGGAGCGCGGGGTCTCGCTCTCGTGGTGCTTGATGAGGCGCAACGAGGCGGGCGTGCGCTCGACGAGGGCGCGGCTGGTGATCATCTCGCTCACGTACAGGCCGGCGCCGTACTCGCGGCAGAGCCGGCGGAACGCGGTATTGGTGATGCCTGCCATCGGCGCGAGCACCACGGGCACGTCGAGCTCGAGGGGTCCGATGCGCAGCCGGGCATCGCTCAGGGTCTGGGAAGTCATATCGCCCCCTATTCTCTCACGGGAGGTCAGGGACGGATCCGCCCCGGCCGGTCGCGGCCGCGGAAGAGGCCGCCCGAGCCGGCGCACTCCCCCGTGCGCAGAGCGGTGCGGGAGGCCGCCTCGATGCGCTTCGCTCCGTCGGACGACTCCGTGCCCGTGTTCTGATTTCCGAACCGGGCCTTCGTCCTCGAGCTACTCGGCGGGCTGATCCACCGCCCCGCCGAAGCGCCGGTCGCGCGCGTGGTAGATCTGGATGGCCCGCCACAGCTCCCGCCGGTCGAAGTCGGGCCACAGCGTGTCGAGGAAGACCATCTCGGCGTACGCGGACTGCCACAGCATGAAGTTGCTCGTGCGCTGCTCCCCCGAACTGCGCAGGAACAGGTCGACGTCGGGCAGCTCGGGCACGTACAGGTGGCGGGCGATCGTGCGCTCGGTGATCCCGTTCGGCGACAGCCGCCCCTCCTGCACCTCGGAGGCGATCGACCGCACGGCGTCGGTGAGCTCGTTGCGCCCGCCGTAGTTGACGCACATGGTGAGGGTGAGGCCGGTGTTGCCGGCCGTGGCGCGCTCGGAATCGCGCAGCTCGCTGATCACGGAGCCCCAGAGGCGGGGCCTGCGGCCCGCCCATCGC
>JASGDX010000221.1:0-5853 GCA_047606985.1 Leucobacter sp.
GCCGGATCGCTGCCCGCGCCCGCTTCCGGTCCCCGCACGCGTCGTACACGATCCCGAGCCGCATCCAGGCCCGCCAGGATCCAGGATCCGCCTCGGTCTCGGCGCGATAGCGCGGGAAGGCGGCGTCCGCGTCCTCGCGCACCGGCCGCCCGGAGGGACGCGTCGCCACGGGCTCCTCGGGCAGGCGGCCCTCGGCGGAGAGGCGATCCGCGAGCCGGGTGGCGCTGCGGCCGAACTGCAGCTCCCGCACGAGCGCCCACGCTCCGAGCAGGGGCAGGATCAGCATGGCGACGCCCATCGCGATCGGCAGCGGCTCCCCCGACACCAGCAGGCCCCACGCGCGGATGCCGGCGAAGACGAAGTACAGCACCAGCAGCGCGCTCATGGCGATCACACCGGCGATCGCGCGGCTCCTGGCGCTCACGCCGAGATCCCCAGCACCCGGTCGAGCCCCACCGTGAGGCCCTCCGCGGCGTCGGCGGCCTCGAGCGCGGCCCGGATGCCTGCGCGATACGCGTCGCCCGAGTGCGTGTCGTGGGTGATCGTGAGCACCTCGCCCGCGCCGCCGAAGCGCACCTCCTGCTTCGCGACAACACCCGCGAGACGCAGGCTGTGCACCGGGATCCCGGCCACCAGCTGCCCGCGCGCGGGCTGCTCGGCGAACGGCGCGTCCACGCCGGCGAGGCCGCGGACGGCCCGGGCCTCGGCCATCAGCTCGGCCGTGCGCACCGCGGTCCCGCTCGGAGAGTCGACCTTGCGCGGGTGATGCGCCTCGATGACCTCGATCGCGTCGAAGTAGGGGGCGGCGATGCGGGCGAGCGCCGTGCCCAGCACCGAGCCGAGCGAGAAGTTGGGCACCACGATGACGCCGGCGCCCGAACGGGCCGCGATGCGATCCTCCAGCCGGGCGAGCCGCTCCGCCGACCAGCCGCTCGTGCCGACGATCACCTTCTGGCCGCGGTCGACGGCCCGCTCGACGATCGCGGGCGACGCATCGGGATGGCTCACGTCGACGAGGATCCGGGCGGCGGCGCCCGCGTCGGGCTCCGACGCGCTGCCCAGCCGCGCCACCAGCTCGAAGCCGGGATGCGCCTCCACGACCTCGCACACGAGGCTTCCCAGACGACCGGTGGCGCCCGCCACCGCAACGCTCACAGACATGCTCCCAGCCTATCGCCCGGCTCGGACGAGGTGCCTCTCGCCGCAGGCTCCCCCACTCGCCGAGCGAGCAAGACGCACCCCTCGCAGATCGAGCGAGCGAGGAACGAGCGAGTCGAAATCACCGGGCCCCGGGTTTCGACTCGTCGCAGGCTCCTCGCTCGACCAGCGGGGCTGCAGGCGCCACTACAGCTTCGAGCGGGAGGTGTCGCCCACCGCGACGACGGTGAGGGGACGCGATGCGATCTCGGCGGCGACCGCGCGGATCTCCTCCGGAGTCGCGGCGGCGAAGCGCTCCAGCGACGCGTCGAGGTCGTAGAGCTCGCCGCTGCCCAGTTCGGCGCGGGCCAGGCGCCCCATGCGGGTGTCGGAATCCTCGAGCGCCAGCGCCGACGACCCGGCGATCTGGCCGAGCGCGCGCTCGCGCTCCTCCTCCGTGATGCCGTCCTCCGCGACCTTCCGCAGCTCGGCGCGGCTGAGCTCGACGACCTCGGCCGCCTTCTCGGGAGCGGTGCCGGCGTACATGCCGAACAGCCCGGCATCGGAGTAGCTCGCGCCGAACGAGTACGCGGTGTACGCCAGCCCGCGCTTCTCGCGGATCTCCTGGAAGAGACGGCTCGACATGCCGCCGCCGAGCACCGAGTTCATGATGCCGAAGGCGAAGCGGCGCGGGTCGTTCGACCGCAGGCCCTCGGTGCCGATCATGAGGTTGAGCTGCTCGGAGGGGCGGTCCGTGAGGTGCACGCCGGGCTCGCCGCCGTCGGGCGCGGCCTCCGGGGAGGATGCGGGATCCCGAGCCTCCGTCGATCCGGCAGCCTCCACGGAGCGACCCTGCGCCCGCCGCACGGGGACGGCGGAGCGGTCCGTGCGCCAGCGCTCCTCGGGCGACCGGTCGAGCGCCGCGAGCACCTGCTCCACGAGGCGATCGTGGTCGATCGCTCCGGCGGCCGTGATCACGAGCGTCGAGGGATCGTAGCGCGCCCGGTAGTGGAGGTCGACGTCGTCGCGGCGGGCGGCTCGGATCGTCTCCGGGCTGCCCCCGATGGGACGGCCGAGGGGATGGTCGCCCAGCACCGCCTCGAAGAAGCGCTCGTTGGCCACGTCGGCGAGGTCGTCGGCGGCCATGGCGAGCTCCTCGAGGATCACGCCCCGCTCGTTCTCGAATTCCTCGCCCTCGAGCATCGAGTTCGTGACCATGTCGGCGAGCACCGCCACCGCCCCGTCGAGGTCGGCGTCGCGCACCTTGGCGTAGTAGCAGGTGTACTCCTTGGCGGTGAGCGCGTTGTGCTCCGCGCCGATGCGGTCGAAGCTCGTGGCGATCGCGTAGGCGTCGCGCGTCGGCGTGCCCTTGAAGAGGAGGTGCTCGAGGAAGTGCGTCGAGCCGAGACTGCCGGGCGCGTCGCCGCGCTCCGCCTGCTCGTCGCGGGATCCCACGCCGACCCAGAACCCGACGGAGGCGCTGCGGGATCCCGGCATCCGCTCCGTGAGCACGCGCAGCCCGCTCGGGTGCACCGTGCGGCGAACGAGGCCCCCGCTCAGATCGACGTCGAGTTCGGCCCGGTCGAGCGGGAGGAGGATCGGTTCGCGCATTCCCTCAGCCTAGTGCGAGCGAGGCGCCGAGCGGCGCACCCTCGGGCAGGGCGAGCAGTTCCGCGCGGAACGCGATGAGCCGGCTCATCGCGTCGCCGACGCTGCGGCGCACGATCTCCTGCGCCGCCGCCGCGTCGCGATCCCGCAGCGCGTCGACCTGCGCGATCAGCGCCTCGTGCACGCTCAGGCGGTACGCGATGTCGGCGTCCTGCAGCGCGAACAGGGGCGTGAGCTCGGTCTGCACGCGCACGTGCTCGGAGGTGAGCAGCACCGACTGGCTGAGCGCCGCGAGCTCGAGCTGCACATCGGTGATGCGGCGGCGCCACTGCCGTGCCGGGAGGTCCCGCGCCGCCGCGAGCACCTCGTGCACGACTTCGAGCTCGTCGGCCGTGGCGCGCCGGCAGGCGTATTCCGCGCAGGCGGCCGAGATGACGCCGTAGAGCACTCCGAGGTCGGCGAGCGCCAGTCGCGGCATCCCCATGAGCGCGCGGGCGTTCGATTCGGAGACCGCGCCGGGGCTGGAGCGGACGTAGCTGCCGCCGGTGCGGCCCCGCCTGGTCTCGATGAGTCCGCGCGCCCTGAGCTCGCCCAGCGCCTCGCGCACCGTCACCACCGCCACGCCGAAGAGACTCGCGAGCTCGCTCTCGGCCGGCAGGCGCTCCCCGTCGAGCAGCGCTCCGACGGAGATCGCGCGCACGAGCCGGCTCACCACCAGCTCGGCCCGCCCCTCGTCGCCGATCGGGGCGAAGGCGGCGGTGCGCAGACGGCTCGACGCCGCTCCCTGCTCGGTGCTCATGCCCACCCCCTCGCATTCGTTACCCAACCGTAACAGCCACTGCCCTCAATTTTCATCTGGAACCATATGATTAGTTTCATCCCAATGCGAAGGAGCGTGCAATGTCTGAGCAGCATCCGGCGATCAGGCTGACCGGACTCACCCGCGAGTTCGGATCGGTCACCGCGGTCGATCGTCTCGACCTCGAGATCGCCCGAGGCGAGTTCTTCTCCATGCTGGGACCGTCGGGCTCGGGCAAGACCACGGTGCTGCGCCTCATCGCCGGATTCGAGCAGCCGACGTCGGGCACCGTCGAGCTGTTCGGCGAGGACGTGACCGGGCGGGCGCCCTTCGACCGCGCGGTGAACACCGTCTTCCAGGACTACGCGCTCTTCCCGCACATGTCGGTGCTCGACAACGTCGCCTACGGACTGCGCGTGCGCGGGGTGCCGAAGGCCGAGCGCAAGGCGCGCAGCATGCGGGCGCTCGAGAGCGTGCGCCTCGAACACCTCGCCGAGCGCGCGCCCTCCCAGCTGTCGGGCGGCCAGCGCCAGCGCGTCGCCCTCGCCCGCGCGACGGTCGTCGAACCGCGGGTGCTGCTGCTCGACGAGCCGCTCGGCGCGCTCGACCTGAAGCTCCGCGAGCAGATGCAGGTCGAGCTCAAGCAGATCCAGCGCGATCTCGGCATCACCTTCGTGTTCGTCACCCACGACCAGGAGGAGGCACTCACGCTCTCCGACCGGATCGCGGTGTTCAACCAGGGCCGCATCGAGCAGATCGGCACGCCCGACGAGCTCTACGAACGGCCGGTGTCGCGCTTCGTGGCCGACTTCGTCGGCTCCACCAACCTCCTCGACGACGCGCTCTCGCGCGAGATCCTCGGCCGCGGCGGCGAGCACTCCATCAGGCCCGAGAAGTTCTCCCTCTCCCCTGAGCCGGCCCCGAACGTCCGCAGCCTCCCCGGCACAGTGGTCGAGACCATCTACCTCGGCGGGTCCACGCGGGTCATCGTCGAGCTCGAGAACGGGCACCGAGTCGCCGCCATCGAGCAGAACGCCGGCGGTCCGGCCGAGGCCCGCGGCGACCGCGTCCACCTCCAGTGGCGCGACGAGGACGTCGTCGCGCTTGCGGGCTGATCCGCTCCTCCCGACTCCCGGCCTCGCCGGTCCCCACCCCCATCGAACAAGGAGAACAGACACCATGAGCACTCTGAGCGCATTCCGCCGCGGAGCGGTGGGCCTCACCGCGGTCGCGGCCCTCGCCGTGGCCCTCACCGGCTGCGGCACGAGCGGCGGCGGGTCGAGCAGCGGCGGCGATGACAACGCCATGAAGACCGAACTCGGCGAGATGGAGGGCAAGGTCAACATCCTCGCCTGGCCCGGCTACGTCGAGGACGGCTCGAACGACCCCGATGTCGACTGGGTCACCCCCTTCGTCGAGCAGACCGGCTGCGAGGTCAACGCCAAGACCTTCGGCACCTCGGATGAGGCCTTCAACCTGATGAAGACGGGCGACTACGATGTCGTCTCCGCCTCGGGCGACGCCTCCCTGCGCCTCGTGGCCTCGGGCGCAGTCTCCCCGGTCAACACGGAGCTGCTGGAGAACTACGACGGCATCTACGACTTCCTGAAGAACCGGGACTGGAACACGGTCGACGGCCAGTCGTACGGCGTGCCCCACGGCTACGGCGCCAACCTGCTGCAGTACAACACCGAGGAGTTCCCGGAGGCGCCCACCTCGTGGGACGTCGTGTTCGACAAGGCCGACGAGCACGCCGGCAAGATCAGCGCCTACGACTCGCCGATCTACATCGCCGACGCCGCCGTCTACCTGATGGCCCACCAGCCAGAGCTCGGCATCGAGAACCCCTACGCGCTCGATCAGGATCAGTTCGACGCCGCCGTCGACCTGCTCAAGGAGCAGCGCCCCAACATCGGCGAGTACTGGAGCGATTACCTGAAGCTCGTGCAGGCCTTCCAGTCGGGCGACACGGTCGCCAGCACCAGCTGGCAGGTGATCCAGGGCGTGCTCGAGAGCGAGGGAGCCCCGGTCGCCGCCGTGCTGCCCGAGGAGGGCTCGACCGGCTGGAGCGACACCTGGATGATCGCCTCCAACGCGAAGAACTCGAACTGCGCCTACGCCTGGCTCGACTACATCGCGAGCCCCGAGGCCAACGCGATGGCGACGGGCTACTTCGGCGAGGCTCCCTCGAGCGAGGCGGCGTGCGAGTTCCGCGAGGACTGCGAGGCCTACCACGCGGGCGACGCCGACTACGCCGACCAGATCTGGTACTGGACCACGCCGATCGCCGAGTGCCTCGACGGCCGCAC
>JASGDX010000222.1:0-3309 GCA_047606985.1 Leucobacter sp.
GAACACGATGTCGTGGCCGTCGAGCACCTCGGGGGTGGTCGGCTGCAGGGTGAGATGCGCGAGCGAGCGCAGGTGCGGCTGCGATTCGATGAGCGGGCTCCCGGCGCTCGAATGCCCGGTCACGGTGCGGATCTCGAACCCTGGGTGCCCGGCGAGCAGGCGCAGCAGCTCGCCTCCGGCGTACCCGCTCGCACCGGCCACCGCAACGCTGTAGCTCATCGACGCTCCTCGCTCTCGTGCACGGACGCCTTCTATTCTGGCACTCCGCGGGGCCGCGCCGCGCCGTCCCGCTCCGGCGGCGTCGCGCGATCCGCCCCGCTCCGGCTCCCGCTCCGGCTCCCGCTCCGCCGAATCCCCACCTTCGCGCCGAGTCCCCACCGGATTCGCGTGTTTTCGGTGGGGACTCGGTGCAAAGATGGGGACTCGGCGCGAACGAGGATCAGCGGTGCCCGAACTCGGGGGCGCGCTTCTCGGCGAAGGCGCGCATCCCCTCCTTCTGGTCGTCGGTAGCGAAGGACGCGACGAAGGCCTGCCGCTCGAAGCGCAGCCCCTCCGCCAGCGGCGTCTCCTGCGCGGCCTGCAGCGCCTCCTTCGCGGCGTAGACCGCCGGCAGCGACTTCGAGGCGATCGTCTCGGCGGTCTTCGCAGCCTCGGCGAGAAGCTCCGCGGCAGGCACGACCCGTGACACGAGACCGCTCCGCTCGGCCTCCTCGGCGCCCATCATGCGGCCGGTGAGCACCATCTCGGCCGCCTTGTACTTGCCGATCGCTCGCGGCAGGCGCTGGGAGCCGCCGAAGCCGGGCAGCACCCCGAGGTTGATCTCGGGCTGGCCGAACCTCGCGGTGTCGGCCGCGATGATGATGTCGCACATCATCGCGAGCTCGCAGCCTCCGCCCAGCGCGAAGCCCGCCACCGCCGCGATGAGCGGAGTGCGCATGCGCTCGAAGCCGCCCCAGCTCGGGAACGGGCCGTTCAGGTACATGTCGGCGTACGACTGCTCGGCCATCTCCTTGATGTCGGCGCCGGCGGCGAACGCCTTCTCGGAGCCGGTGATCACGATCGCGCCGATGCCGGGGTCGGCGTCGAAGGCGAGCGCCGCGTCGATGAGCTCGCGCACGAGCTTCGAGTTGAGCGCGTTGAGCGCCTCCGGACGGTTCAGCGTGATGGTCGCGACGCGCCCCCGCGTCTCGGTGATGATGCTCTCGTAGTCGCTCATCGCTGCTCCTCTCTCGACGGCGCCTCCCGCAGAGGTTCGGGATCCGGATCCCACGCTACCGTGTCGTCCGGCACCGCGATCCCGCAGTGGTGCGCCGGAGCGTCCGCCTACTCGGCCTCGGCCTCGCGGTTCGCAGCCGCGAGTTCCTCGGCGCTCGCGACGTAGCCCTCGATGTGGCGCTCGTCTGGCCCGTTGTAGGCCGACAGCGGGCGGATCAGCGCATTCGACGCCGCCTGTTCCATGATGTGCGCCGTCCAGCCGGTCACGCGCGACGCGATGAACAGCGGGGTGAACGTCAAAGTGTCGAAACCGATGAGGTTGTAGGCCGGCCCCGACGGATAGTCGAGGTTCGGGTAGATCCCCTTCCGCGCGACGAACTCGCTCTCGAGCTTCGCGTACAGCTCGCCGACATCCTGGCGCCCGTAGTGCTCGATGAGCGTGTCGAGCGCCGCCTTCATCGTCGGCACCCGGGAGTCGCCCTTCTTGTAAACGCGGTGCCCGAAGCCCATGATCTTGCGCTTCTCGGCGAGGGCCTTCTCGAGCCACGGCACCACGTTGTCGGCAGAGCCGATCTCGCCCATGATGTGCAGCACCGCCTCGTTGGCGCCGCCGTGCAGCGGGCCCTTGAGCGCGCCGATGGCGCCCACGACCGCCGAGTAGAGATCGGACAGGGTCGAGGTGATCACGCGCGCGGTGAACGTCGAGGCGTTGAACGAGTGCTCGGCGTAGAGGATCATCGAGCGGTTGAACGCGTCGACGACGACCGGGTGGGCCTCCTTGCCGAACGTCATCCACAGGAAGTTCGCCGCGTAGTCGAGGTCGTCACGGGGCTCGACGATATCGAGGGCGCGGCGACGGCGCTGGCCGTACGCCACGATCGCCGGCAGCGCGGCGTACAGCCGCACCGACCGGGCCAGGTTCTCCTCCGGGCTGCCGGAGGCGTCGAGCACCGATCCGCCTCCGCTCACGTCCGAGGCGCCGATCACGCTCACCGCCGTGCGCACCTCGTCCATCGGGTGCGACTCGAGCGGCAGCAGATCGATCGCGGCCTTGACGTTGTCGGCGAGCGCACGATGCCGGCGCTCCTCGGCCCGCAGCTCGGCCAGTTGCTCATCGGTCGGCAGCTCGCCGCTCCAGAGCAGATGGGCGACGGCCTCGAAGGGCTGCGTCGCCGCCAGCTCCTGCACGGGATAGCCGCGGTAGAGCAGGCTGTTCGTCTCGGGGTTGACCTTCGAGACCGCCGTGTAGTCGACGACGACGCCGGCGAGACCCTTCTTGATATCGGGTTCGGTCATGATGGCTCCTTTACCTGACGACCCGGCACTAGCGCTCAACCGTGAAGTTGAAGACGCTCGTGTCGAAGTGATTGTAGTCCTCGTAGTCGATGAGCTCGTAGAGGTCGGCGCGGTGCTGCATCTCGTCGAGCTTCGAGGTGAGGTGCCCCTCCTCGTTCAGCGTGTCGAGCGCGCGGCCGGTCGCGCCCATCGCGATGCGCAGCATCGACACGGGCCAGATCACGATGTTCACGCCGATGTCGGCCAGCTGCTGCGACGAGAAGAGGTCGCTTTTGCCGAACTCGGTCATGTTGGCGAGGATCGGCACGTCGAGCGCCTTGCGCATGGCTTCGAACTCGTCGAGGGTGCGCATGGCCTCCGGGAAGATCGCGTCGGCGCCCGCATCGACGAGCGCCTTCGCGCGGCCGATCGCCGCGTCGAGCCCTTCGGCGGCGCGGATGTCGGTGCGCGCCATGATGAGGAAATTGGGATCGCGGCGCGCGTCGACGGCCGCGCGGATGCGCTTGGTCGCGGTGGCCTCGTCGACGACCGCCTTGTTGTCGAGGTGACCGCAGCGCTTGGGGTTGATCTGGTCCTCGATGTGGCAGCCGGCGATGCCGGCGTCCTCGAGGGTCTGGATCGTGCGCGCCACGTTCATCGGCTCGCCGAAGCCGGTGTCGGCGTCGATGATGGCGGGAAGCTCCGTCATCCGGGCGATCTGCTGGCCGCGGCCGGCGACCTCGCTGAGCGTGGTCAGGCCGATGTCGGGCAGGCCGAGGTCGGCCGAGAGCACGGCGCCCGAGATGTAGACGCCGTCGA
>JASGDX010000223.1:0-3782 GCA_047606985.1 Leucobacter sp.
AGCACGCACTGGCGTTCCCCGAGGCGGTGGCGTCCCCGGCCGGGTGGAACGACGTGCTCGAGGGACTGTTCACGAGGGGTTCCCTGAAACCGCTCGGCTACACGCTGCTCTACGGACTCGCGGCGATCTGCTACGCTCCCGCGCTGTGGGGCGCGGACTTCGGGATCCGCTTCGTGCTGCTGCAACTCGTGGTCACCTACGCGACGGTCCTGCTGACCCGCCGGCTCTGGGACTCGGGGATCGCCCGTCTGGACTGGCGCTGGCGCGCGTCCGTCTTCAGCGCGATCTCGTTCTGCGCGGCGGCTGGGGTCGTACTGCTGACCATGCTCTTCTCACCGCTGTTCTCCCAGCGTCTCGCAGTGCACATCTGCTTCCTCGGGGCCATCGGCGTCGCGGCCGGATGGATCTACTCGGCGTGCTTCTCGCTGAGGTCGAGCCTTCGGCAGCTCGACGCGCAGATCGTCGAGGCCGAGAACGCCCTGCACGAGGAGCGCGTTCGGCTGCACACCCTCGTGCGCGCCGAGACCAGGGCTATCGCCCGGTTCCTGCACGGTCCGGTGCAGGACGCGCTCAGTGCAGCGGCCTTCCGGGTGCGGGCCGCTCTCGCCTCGGAGGAGCCGGCGCCGAACCTGATGTCCGAGGTGCAGGGCTCGATCCGCGCATCGATCGACCGCTTGCCGAGCGTCTCCCCAGGCGTCGCGGACGCCTCGGAGGTCCTGACGCAGATCGCCGAGCTGTGGCGGGGCGTCGCCGAGGTGACCTGGACGTTCGACGAGGGCGTCTCCGAGGGCCTGGCCAACGACCGCGCCACCCGTTCGAGCTTCAACGAGCTCGTGAGGGAGGCGTGCTCCAACGCCGTGCGGCACGGAAACGCGACTCGGATCGAGGTCAGAGCCGAAGCGGAGGCGCGGGCGATTCTGCTCACGGTTCGCAATACGGGCGAGCCCGTGAAAGCCCACGCCGGGAGTGGGCTCGGCAGCCGCCTCTTCGAGGAGCTCACGCTCTCGTGGCGGCGCAGCGCAACGAGCGACGGGACAGTGGTCGAGGCCCGCCTACCGCTCATCGCGTAGCGTCCGTGCCCCGCGGCGAGGTCGCCCCGAGCGTGGAGGTCCTGGAACGAAGACAGGTCCCGTGCGGAGCCGGGGCCTGTCGGAGTGGAGGGGCTGACGGGAATCGAACCCGCGTAACCAGTTTGGAAGACTGGGGCTCTACCATTGAGCTACAGCCCCGTGCTGCGAACAGCTCGGGCGTGCATGAGCACCTGATCGATCATAGTGCAGCGGGCGGCGGGTTCGCACATCGACCGCTCATTCGCGCGTCGCGCGGCGGTGGCTCTCGGTGTACTCGAGGTAGAACTCGGAGTTGGCCCGCACGCGCACGCGCTCCTCCTCCGTCAGCTCGCGCAGCACTTTGGCCGGCACTCCGGCCACGAGCGAGTGCGGCGGCACGCGGGATCCCTCGCGAACGACGGCGCCTGCTGCGACGAGCGAGCCCTCGCCGATGACGGCCCCGCTGAGCACGGTCGCGTTCATGCCGATGAGGCATCCGTTCTCGACGACGCAGCCGTGGGCGATCGCGTTGTGCCCGAAGGAGACGTCGTCGCCGATGACGGTGGGCGTGCCGTCGCGCTCGGTGTGGATGATGACGCCGTCCTGGAAGTTGGTGCGCGCGCCCACGCGGATCGAGTTCGAGTCTGCCCGGAGCACCGCGTTGTACCAGACGCTGCAGCCGGGGCCGAGCTCGACGTCGCCGATGACGCAGGAGCCAGGCGCGAGCCAGACGGTCGGATCGAGAGCGGGCGCGCCGTACGGCTCGATCGCGATCACCCGGCCGTGTCGATCCGCCGTGCCGTCCATCGTCTGCCCGTCCGTCATCGGAGCCTCCCCTCGGAGAGCGGAAAGCCCCGACCTCTCGGTCGGGGCTGGTATCGCTCCCCCGGCTGGGCTCGAACCAGCGACATCCTGATTAACAGTCAAGCGCTCTGCCAACTGAGCTACAGGGGATCATTGCCGAAGCAACCCCTCCATGTTAGCAAGAGCCGAAATGCGTCTGCAAATCGATGCGGCCGTCCGGGGCGGGTCACGGTGCCGGGCGGAAAGGCCGCTATTCCTCGGCGATCTCGTCGTATGCCGTCGCCCGGAGCGCCTGGGCCAGTAGCTGCACGTAGCCGTGATCGGCGTGGCGGAAGATCTCGTTGATGTCGCCCTGGCCGACGGTGCGGCCGTGCTGCATCACGAGCACGTCCTCGACGAGCGCCTCGAGCATGCCGATGTCGTGGCTGATGAGCAGCATCGTCGCCCCGGTGCGCTCCCGGTACCACTGCAGCAGCTTCACGATCTTGGGGCGGTTGTTCGCGTCGACGCCGAGGGTGGGCTCGTCGGCGATGAGCAGCGCGGGATCGAGCATCAGCGAGCGCATCACCGCGACGCGTTGGCGCTGGCCCTTGGAGAGCTCATAGGGGTACTCCTGCAGCTTCGCGAGCGGCAGTGCCACGATGTCCATCATCTCGGCGATGCGCTCGCCGAGCTCCTCCCGGTCGAAGCGCTTGCTCCGCTCGACGATGGGCTCGAACAGGATGTCGCCCACGTTGAGCTCGGGGGTGAGCGTCGCGCCCGCGTCCTGCGCGAGATGCCCGACGTAGGCGGTGAGTCGCGTGCCGGCGCGGCGGCCGAGCCGTCGCAGGGGCACGCCCATGACGCTCGCGGCCCCGCCGGAGAGCTTGATGCGCGCCGACTTCTCCCCAGCATCGTTCGCGCGCCCGGCGAGGAACCTGGCGAGGGTGGACTTGCCGGATCCGCTCTCCCCCAGCAGCGCCATCACCCCGCCCCTGGCGATGTCGAAGCTCACGCCCTCGACGGCCTCGAACTCCCGCCCTCCGGCGTGCGCCGGATAGGACAGCGAGAGGTCCGAGACCCGGATGGTGGGATCGGCGTCGACGACAGGCTTGGACATGCCCTCAGAGTTTACTCCTCCCGCAGCCCTCGGCGCGCCGCCTCGAGCGCGACGAGCTGCTCCTGGATGCGCCTGGCGCCGGGATCGGTGTGGTCGCCGATGCGCTGCATGCGTGCGAGCAGCTCCCGCTTCAGCGCGAGCAGATCGCGGTCGAGCAGCGAGATCACCACGTCGCGCGCGTAGGCCGCGAGCTGCTCGGGGCGGCGCTGCGGCATCGGCGCGATGGCGAGCTCCCGCACCAGGTCCCGGTGGGTCTCGGGCGCGGCGGCGAGCACGGCGTCGAGCCAGCCGGGCGCGGCGAGCAGGGCAAGCGCGGTCGCGATCGCGTCGCGCACGACGCGCAGATCCCGGTCCATCACCTGCGCGGTGACGGCCTGCCGCAGCAGCTCGGCTCCGATGGCCTCGCCCTGCTGCAGCATCGCCATGAGCGCGTCGCGCTCGAGCCAGGTCGCGGGGGTGTTCGGGAGGGAGGAGAGGCGTGCGCGACGGGGCCCGGCGTCCCCGGGAGCGTAAGGCGACCCGGGATCGGGGGCGTACGCGGGTTCAGGGGCGTACGCGGGTTCGGGATCGCCGGGTCCGCCCCGCCCGCGAGGTCTGCGCTCGGCGGCCCGCACGGCCTGCTGCACCTCTCCGAGCTCCAGGCCGAGCATGCGGGCGAGCTCCCTGGCGTAGCCGGGCCGCAGCGAGGGATCCTTGATCTCCGCGATGATGGGCGCTGCGGCGCGCAGACCCGATACCCGGCCCTCGACGGTGTTGAGGTCGAAGCGGGAGATCGACTGCCGCAGCGCGAACTCGAAGAGCGGCGCCTTGCGGGTGAAGAGCTCGCGCAC
>JASGDX010000224.1:0-10741 GCA_047606985.1 Leucobacter sp.
CTTCGACGATCCGGCACTCGAGTGGGCCGACTACCCCCACGCGCTGCCCGGTGACAGCACCCCCGAGGGCACCGGTCCGGGCGAGTTCGCCGTCGTCTTCGAGTCCGGAGACAAGCGGATCAAGATCGGCGCGTGGACCCGAGAGGTCGACTACGGCGACATCGCGGGCTCGGGCCAGTGCATCGACGTCGTCGTCGAGGGCGAGGTCACGCTCGTCGACAAGGACGGCCGCCGCATGACCGCGGGCGCCGGCGACCTCCTCATCTACAACGGCGAGGACACGGGCGAGTGGATCCAGGACGGCCCCATCAAGAAGTTCTACATCCAGATCCAGGACAAGTGATCGCCGGGGATCCGGGGCTCCCGCGCCCCGGATCCCGGATCGGAAACCGACCAAATCTTTGAAGGAGCGGGAAACCATGAATGTTCAAATCGATAGACGCAAGTTCCTCATCGGCGCAGGCGCCGTCGTTGCCAGCGGGCTCCTGCTGAGTGCCTGCTCCACTTCGAAGACCGGCGGTGCGGGCGGTGAGCTGCTGCGCGTGGCGCCGGGCACCGAAGTCGACGCCACCGGCACCGTGCGCTGGACCGTCTGGCCGGGCGAGCTCTCTCCCGAGACGCTAGACCAGATCGCCAAGGATCTCCCCGACATCCAGCTCGACTTCGTCGAGTCGATGAACGACGCGCAGGCCTTCCTCTCGACCGCGCGCCCCCAGCTCGAGTCCGGTCTGCCCGTCGGTTTCGACCTCATCTCGCTGAGCGGCGCCATCGCACCGGTCTTCATGTCCAACGACTGGCTCATGAAGCTCGACAAGAGCACCCTGCCCAACGTCGAGAAGTACATGTTCCCCGAGTTTAAGTCGCTCCCCGGCAGCGACTACATGATCCCCTTCGACCACGCGCCGATGGGCATCGCCTACGCCGAGAAGCAGTTCCCCGGCGGCATCACCACCTGGGAGGATCTGCTCGATCCCCGCCTCAAGGGCCGAGTCGCGCTCTACTCCGAGTACATCGCCTCGATCTCGTCGTGGGCGGTCTACCTCAAGGCGAAGGGCGAGATCGACCACTACCCGGCCGAGCTCACCGTCGAAGAGGCGAAGACCGTCATCGGCTTCATCAAGCCCCACGTCGACTCGGGCCAGCTGCGCACATCCTCCGGCGAGAACTTCACCCAGCAGCTCGCATCCGGCGACATCTGGGCAGCCATCGCGTCGCCGGCGACCGTCGCCGCCAACCGCGAGAACGGCGTGAAGATGGCGATCCCCGAAGAGGGCGTCGCCGGCTACGTCGACTACCTCGCGATCCCGATCGGAGCCGAGAACCCCCGCGGTGCCGAGGAGATCATGAACTACCTCTACGACCCCGCGGTATTCGCGCAGTTCCTGCAGTGGACCATGCAGAACCCGGTCGTCGACGGCGTGCAGGAGGCCATGAAGACCGTGGATCCGAGCCTCGCGAACGACGAGCTCATCTTCCTCGACCAGGGCATCCGCGAGCGCGTGCACCTCTACCCACCGAACTGGGACGAGGCGCAGCGCGAAGAAGTCTCGAGCATGTGGGCCGCCGCCACCGGCGCCTGAGTCCCTCGCACGACCTGAGAGAGGAGAGATAGATGAGCAGTTCGACGGCGATACGTCGAAGGATCGCGAGGCGGAGCTACCTCGTGCGCACCGGCCTGCTCGTCGTGCCGCTGCTGTGGCTCGTGGTGTTCTTCGCGATCCCGCTCATCTACTCGCTCGTGCTCTCCGTCTCGGTCGGCAGCATCGCGACCGGGTTCACGACCCCGCCCGAAGTGTTCACGCTCGACAATTACGCCAGAGTGCTGAACCAGAACATGGCGAACATCAGGAACTCGCTGACGATGGGCGGACTCGCGACCGTGCTCGCGTTCCTCATCGCGACGCCGCTCGCGTACGGCATCTCGTACTACGGCGGACGGCGCAAGACGTTGCTGCTCACCCTCGTGCTGCTGCCGTTCCTCACGAGCTACATGATCCGGATCATCTCGTGGCAGCGCATCCTCGGCACCGACGGCCCCGTCGTCGGCCTGCTGCGCATGCTGGGCATGGTCGACGAGTCCTTCTCGATCGTCGGCACCCCCTACGCCGTGGTCGCCTCCCTCACCTACCAGTCGATCCCCTTCGTGTTCCTGCCGATCTACATCAGCTTCGGCAGGCAGCCCGCCTCGCTGAAGGAGGCGGCGAGGGATCTCTACTCGGGGCCGTGGGGCAGGCCCGGGCTGCTCGCCGGCGGCATCGCGGCAGTGGTGCTGTTCGTGCTGGCCTACTACGCCTTCGGCTGGAACACGGCCGAGAACAAGGTCGGGCCGCTCATCGGCGGCGCGGTGTTCGCGATCGTCCTGGCCCTGCTCACGGCGAGATTCGTCACGGCGACCTTCGCACTCGTGCTCTTCCCCCTGATCCGCAACGGGCTCATGGGAGCCACGCTGCTGAGCTTCATCCCGGCGATCGGCGACTACGTCAGCGCGTCGATCCTGGGCAACACCAAGACGCAGATGATCGGCAACGTCATCCAGCAGAAGTACCTCGTGCAGGGCGACTTCACCGGCGCGAGCGCGCTCGCCGCGCTGCTCATCCTGATGCTGCTGATCCTCGTCGCCATTTACATCAAGGTCGTCGGATCGAAGGGGATGTTCGAGAATGTCGGCTGACACGATGAGCCGCTATTCGCGCAGACCCCGGATGCGGGAGGGCGCGGGCCTGCGCATCTTCATCTGGCTCGCCATCCTGATGATGGCCGTACCGCTGCTCGTGATGTTCGTGTTCTCGTTCAACATGCCTAACGGCCTGTTCAACTACAAGCTCAACGAGTTCTCGCTGCACGCCTGGCTGGACCCGCTGGGAGGCAACCCGCATCTCGTGCTCGCCCTGAAGAACAGCTTCACGGTGGCCATCATTACCGCCCTGGCTACGGCGGTGCTCGGCACGCTCGCCTCGTTCGTGCTGACGCGCCGCAACTACCGCGGCAAGATGGCGATCTCGATGTTCACCTTCATCCCGCTGGCCACCCCCGAGATCATCCTCGGAGCCGGCCTGCTCAGCCTCTTCGTCGCCTCGGCGAGCCTCGAGCCCTTCGCCTCGCTGCTGCCTCCCGGACTGCTGTACCCGCTCAGCCTCGCATCGCTGACGGTCGCGCACGTCACCTTCGGCATCGGCTACGTCATCGTGACGACCCGCACGCGGTTCCTCGAGATCGACGAGCGGCTGGAGGAGGCGGGCGCCGACCTCGGCGCGAACCCCTTCACCGTGTTCCGCACCGTCACCTTCCCGCTCGTGTGGCCCGCAGTGCTGTCGGGCTCGCTGCTGGTGTTCGCGCTCTCGCTCGACAACTTCGTGCTCACCAACTTCACCTCGGGCAACGAGATGATGTTCCCCACCTGGCTCTTCGGCCTGATCCGGCGTCAGCTGCCGACGCAGATCGACGTCGTCGGCACGCTCCTCTTCCTCATCGCCGCGGGCTCGATCCTGCTCTCGGTGCTCGTGCTCAGGCGCTTCAACCGCCGCAAGTAGCGGTGCGCTCCCGCGTGCGAGCCTGGGATCTTCACCACCGCTTCGCACGGCGTTCATAGGACTCGGCGCGATACTCGGGATACGGGCGTAGGCTTGAAAGGTCGGAACGATCCGGCTCCCGCTCGACGGAAGGGGAACTGTGAAGGTCATCAGCTACAACCTGCGCAAGAACCGAGCCGTCGCCGAGATCGGCGCGCTCGCAGAGGACCATGAGACCGACGTGCTCTGCCTGCAGGAGGCCGAGTCGGTGGCGCTGCCCGCTCGCCTGGGGCACATGCACCTCGTGCACGCCACCGAGCGAAACCGGCTGGGGCTGGCGATGTACGTGCGCGAGGAGCGGTTCCGCACGCGCGCCGCGCACACCTTCCAGCTGAAGAAGTCGCTGCACGACCGCCTGCTCGCGCCCGCGCACGAGCGGTTGCTCGGCGTGCGGCTGCACGACCTCGAGACCGAGCGCGACTTCGTGGCCGCCTCGTTCCACGCGGCGCCGCTCACCGCCCTCAACTCGCTGCGCCGCTACCAGATCCACACCGCGCTCGCCCAGCTGCGGGCGCTCGGGCCAGGGCTGCCCGCGCTCATGGTGGGCGACTACAACTACCCGGTCTTCAAGGGGCGCCTCGACACCGAGATGCGCGACCACGGCTACGAGCTCAGCCTGAGCGACAAGCGCACCTACACCCGCTACAAGATGTTCCGCGGGCACTTCGACTTCGCCACGTCGGCGGGCCTCGACATCGAGAGCGTGCAGACCCTGGGGCGCGGGCTCTCCGATCACCTGCCGATCCTGGTGTCGGCGGTGATGCGCGAGGAGACACTGCTTCCGGCGCCGGCGTAGAGGCCGGCGCCGCCTGGCGCGGGGAGCCTGGGTGCGGGATCCGCCCGCTCAGCCGGCCGCGTCGAGCTGGGCGCGCCGCGGCGGGTTCGCCCCGGCCGCCGAGACCGCGATCGCCGCTGCCCGCGCCGCGCGTCCGAGGACCTCGGGCAGCGACTCGGCGACCGCGTCGATGCCGCGCTCGAGCAGGCTCGAGATGAGGCTGGCCATGTACGAGTCGCCGGCGCTGATCGTGTCGACCACCTCCACCGGCGCCGCGGGGACGCGGGCGCTGCCCCGCGCCGAGACGCCGTACGATCCCTCGGCCCCCATCGTCACGGCG
Source organism: Leucobacter sp. (assembly GCA_047606985.1). Lineage (GTDB taxonomy): Bacteria > Actinomycetota > Actinomycetes > Actinomycetales > Microbacteriaceae > Leucobacter. The sequence goes on from JASGDX010000224.1 coordinate 4,685, forward strand.
ATGACCCGCGGCCCGAGCCCGAGCACCCGCTGCGCCACGGCCTCGGGCCGTTCGCCGGGGTAGAGCCACTCCGCATCCTCGTCGCTGAGCTTCACGAGGTCGGCGACGGCGGCCGCCCGCTCGAAGCGCTCCAGCGCCGCGGCGCGGTCGGGCAGCAGCGACGGGCGGATGTTGGGGTCGACGGTGACGAGGCGGGTCGGCGAGAGCTCTCGCAGCAGCCGTAGCGCCTCGGCGCCGCCCGGCTCGAGGAACAGCGCGATCGACCCGGCGTGCACGAGGTCGGCGCGGCCGGGATCGCACGGGGGCAGCGCCCACTCGATGTCGAAGGCGTAGCTCGCGCTGCCGTCGGCCGCGAGGCGCGCGTGCGCGGTGGAGGTGCGGTCGGCGCTCCACGACTCGGGCAGCAGCTCCACGGCCTCGGCCTCGAGCAGGGCGGCGATGCGCTCGCCCCTGGCGTCTCGGCCGATGCGGGTGAGCAGCCGCGCCGTGTGGCCGAGGCGCGCCACCCCGATCGCGGTGTTCGCCGGGCTGCCGCCCACGAACTCCTCGAGCGAGCCTGGCTCGGCGCCGGCGCCGGGCTGCTCGACGATGTCGATGAGGGCTTCGCCGATGAGCAGCGCCGAGCCTGAGGTCTCGTCGGTGGGGTGCATGTGGTCTCCAGGGGATCGGGCGGGCGTCGCGGGTGTCGGGGGCGGTCCGCCGGGGTGCGCAGCCGCTGGAACGGATGCGCGTGGCGGAGCCGCGGCTGCGGGATCCTTCTCGGGCGAGGGATCCCGCAACCGACGCGCGAACGGCCCCAGCGTACAAGACGGGAGCCGTCCGTCCGGCTTCGGCGGCCCCGCGCCCAGAACATTCGTCGGTTTCAGGGGTAACCGCAGCGGCGATACCCCTGAAACTGACGAATACTTCAGGCGGAGGTCGGGATCGGGCCGTCGCGCACCGGCGCCTCGCCGCCGCGATCCCTGGCGCACCGCGTCGCCGGGCCGTCGTGGGACAGCTCGCCGCCCGATGCGTTGAAGCGGTGCAGCCCGGCGCGCAGCTGTTCGAGATCGGCCGCGCTCCAGCCCACGAAGCGCTCGTGGTACAGGTGCCGCCACCGCTCGCGCAACCGGTCCAAGAGCTCCCCGGCCTCCGGGGTCGTGGTGAGCAGCACCACGCGCCGATCCTCGGGCGCCGGCTCGGCGACGACCAGGTCGAGCTCGCGCAGCTGGGCGATCTGACGACTCACGAGAGCCTTGTCCATGCCGAGCATCTGGCTGATGCCCGTCGCGGTGACCGGGCCCTTCCGCGCGATGAGCTGCAGCACCATCATGCCGACGCCCTTGAGCTCGGGGTGGGCGTCGTTCGCGTGGCTCGTCCAGCGGCTGCGCGCGAACGCGAAGAACTCCGAGAACTCGGAGATGATGGCCGAGATCAGCTGCTCCTCCGGGGAGGTCGCGGTCTCGGTCCCCGCTCCGCTGGGCGGGGGTGCGGGATCGCTCTGCGGGTGCACGGTTCCGATCCTAGCGGGCGTCTGCCGGGTCGCTCGCGTCGGCGGACTCGATCGGGCCGTCGGCGTTGGCCGGGTCGCTCGCGTCGGCGGGGCCGTTCAGGCCGCCGGAGCCGATCGGGTCGCCGGCTCCCGGCTCGGCTTCCCGCCCGAGCCCCGCATGCTCGAGCCCCGTGCGCCCGGGCTCCGAGCGTTCCGCTCCCGCGTGATCCGCCACGGCGCGCTCCATCTCGGCGCGCTGCTGCGCGGCGCTCTGGGTGCTGAGGGGGAGGTTCGGGATCAGCGCGATCGCGACGATCGCGACGATCGCCACGGGCGAGGCCGCGAGGAACACGTCGCCGATCGCGTGGCCGTAGGCGTCCTCGACCACGCGGCGGATCGGCTCGGCGAGCTCGGCGAGCTTCGGGATCGTCCCGCCGGAGAGCTTCTCGGCGCCCGCCATGGCCGAGGGGTCGGTCTCCGCGAGGGCGGCGAAGCCCTCCTTGATGAAGTCGACCACCTGCTGCGAGAGCATGGCGCCCATCGCCGACATGCCCGCCGTGCCGCCGATCGTGCGGAAGAAGGTGACGGCCGAGCTCGAGACGCCGAGCTCGTTCGGCGAGACCGTGTTCTGCACCACCAGCACCAGGTTCTGCATGCACATGCCCACGCCGGCGCCCAGCACGAACATCGAGACGCCCACGTACCAGAACGAGGTGTCGTAGCGCAGCTGCCCCATCATCACGAGGCCGCCGAGCAGGATGAAGGATCCCGCCACCATGTAGCGCTTCCACTTGCCGGTGCGCGAGATGACCTGGCCGACGACGGTCGACGCGAGCAGCACGCCCGCCATCATCGGGATCGTGAGCAGGCCCGACTCGGTCGGGGTCTTGCCGCGCGCCAGCTGCATGTACTGGCCGAGGAACACGGAGGTGCCGAACATGGCCAGGCCGACGGCGATCGAAGCGATCACCGACATCGTGAAGGTGCGGTTCCGGAACAGGTGCAGCGGGAGCAGCGGCTCCGGCACGCGCAGCTCGACGAACACCGCGATCACGATCAGCAGCAGGCCGCCGCCCACCATTGCCGCGGTCTCCCACGACCACCACTCGAACTGCTGGCCGCCGAGCGTCACCCAGATGAGCAGGCTCGAGAAGCCGGCCGAGATGAGCGCGGCGCCGAGGTAGTCGATCTGCACCTTGCGCTTCTCGGTGTGCAGGTGCAGGGTCTGCTGCAGCACGATGATCGCGACGATCGCGATGGGGGCGGCGACGTAGAAGTTCCAGCGCCAGCCGATCGCGTCGGTGATCGCGCCGCCGAGCAGCGGTCCGCCCACCGTGGAGACCGCCATGATGGCGCCCATGATGCCCATGTACTTGCCGCGCTCGCGCGGGCTGATGATCTCGGCGAGCACGATCTGGACCAGCGCGCCGAGGCCGCCCGCCCCGAGGCCCTGCAGCACGCGGAACGCGATGAGCCAGCCGGGATCCTGGGTCATCCCGGCGAGCGCGGAGCCCATCGTGAAGATGATGAGCGAGGCCTGCAGCAGCACCTTCTTGCTGGTGAGATCGGCGAGCTTGCCCCAGATGGGGGTCGAGATGGCGCTCGCCAGCATGGTCGCGGTGACGACCCAGGTGAAGGCGGCCTGGTTGCCGCCGAGGTCGGCGATGATGATCGGCATGGAGGTGCCGACGACGGTCATCGAGAGCATGGAGACCGCCATGCTGAGGAACAGGCCGGTGAGCGCGAGGTTCTTCGCGCGGCCGGTGAGAATCCCCTCCTCGGAGGGGAGCGTCTGGGTCTGCGTCATGGTGCGGGATCCTTCGGTGGTGCGGGGCTGGTGGCGGAGAGGAGGGGAGCGGAGGGGAGCGGAGGGGAACGGAGGGGAACGGAGGGGAGCGGAGGGGGAGGGGCTCGGGATCCGGCCTCCTCGACGGGATGGCGTCCGGATCCCGAACCCGGCGATCAGGACCGGGAGCCGGGCGGGACGATCGCGATGGAGCCGGTGGAGGCCTCGGCGTACGCCTCGCCCTGCTCCTCGAGCTCCTCGACGATGCCCCTGCGGCGCTCGGCCATGCGCTCGGCGTTGCTCTTGCTGCTGAGCGGCAGATTCGGCAGGAACGCGACGGCGATGATCGTGATGACCGTGAGCGGGGTGACCGCGAGGAAGACGTCGCCGATGCCGTGGCCGTAGGCCGACTCGACCGCGGTGCGGATGGCGGCGGGCAGATCGGCCATCTTCGGGATCGCGCCGTCGGCGAGTGCCTGCAGGCTCGCCTTGACCGCGCCGGCCTGCGAGGGATCCTTCTCGATGACGCCCGCGGCCAGCTGCTGGAACTCGGCCTGGGTGGGCATGTACTCGACGAGCTTGTGCACGAGCACCGTGCCCATCACCGACATGCCGGCCGAGCCGCCGAGCGTGCGGAAGAAGTTGACCGACGAGCTCGCCGCGCCCATCTGGTGCGGGGACACCGTGTTCTGCACCACGAGCACGAGGTTCTGCATGGTCATGCCGATCCCGCAGCCCAGTACGAACATCGCGACGCTCACGAACCAGTACGACGTGTCGTAGCGCAGCTGGCCCAGCATGACGGTGCCCGCGAGCAGCAGGATCGATCCCGCCACCACGTAGCCCTTCCACTTGCCGCGGCGCGAGATGAGCTGGCCGACCACGGTCGAGGAGCCCAGCACGCCCGCCATCATGGGCAGCGTCAGCAGGCTCGACTCGATCACCGAGCGGCCGCGGGCGAGCTGCATGTACTGGCCGAGGTAGACGATGGTGGCGAACATCGCGACGCCCACCGCGATCGAGGCGACGACCGACAGCGTGAAGGTGCGGTTGAGGAAGAGCGTGAGCGGGATCAGCGGCTCCTCGACCTTCAGCTCGACGAAGACCGCGATGACCAGGCAGACGAGGCCCGTGCCGACCATGAGCGCGGTCTGCCACGACCACCAGTCGAACTCGGAGCCGCCGAGCGTCACCCAGATGAGCAGGCTCGAGAAGCCGGCCGAGATGAGCACCGCGCCCGCGTAGTCGATCCTGATCTTCTGCTTCTCGGTGTGCAGGTGCAGCGTGTACTGCAGCATGATGATGGCGGCGAGGGCGAAGGGGACGCCGAGGTAGAAGTTCCAGCGCCAGCCGATGCTGTCGGTGAAGGTGCCGCCGATGAGGGGGCCGCCGACCGTCGCGACGGCCATGACGGCGCCCATGATGCCCATGTACTTGCCGCGCTCGCGCGGGCTGACCACCTCGGCGAGCACGATCTGGTTGAGCGCGCCGAGGCCGCCGGCGCCGAGGCCCTGGAACACGCGGCAGGCGATGAGCCAGGTCGGGTCGTGCGCCATGCCGGCGAGGATCGAACCGAGGGTGAAGATGACGAGCGCCGTCTGCACGAGCACCTTCTTGCTCGTGAGGTCGGCGAGCTTGCCCCAGATCGGGGTCGAGATCGCGCTCGCGAGCGACGTCGCCATGACGACCCAGGTGTAGGTGCTCTGGGTGCCGCCGATGTCGGCGATGATGACCGGCATCGAGGTGCCGACCACGTTCATCGCGAGCATGGAGACGAACATGCTGAGGAAGAGGCCGGCGAGCGCCCAGGTCTTGGCCCTGCCGGTGATGACGCCTTCGACCGGCTTCCGCATTTCTGCCATTGAGGTCCTTCTGAGTTGGGTTTCCGCGCCGTGGGGTCGCTCGATCGCGGATGGACGAGGCGCGCGGGAGGCCGGCCCTGCGGTCCAGGCGCGTCGGTTCGCCGGAGAGCGATCACCAGCGGCGCGGAGAGGCGACCGATGATTGTTGACGATGGTCAACTATATGCCGATCGTTGATTCAAGTCAACTATGGGGTCGCGTGGATCGGTCGGGGCGCAGTGCTGCGTACGGCAGGAGATTCGCGTTGTCGAGGGCGATCCCGCGCGAGAACTCCCTCGGGAACCTGGATCTCCTGCGCAACGTGGACTCCGAGGGGTGCTCGGCGGGCTGGTACGGCGGGCTGGTACGGCGGGCTGGGCGCGTGTGCGGTGCGGGCGGGGTGCGGGTTCGAGGCGGGCGGGGTGTCGGGGGGAGAGGCGAAGCGGGGTGCGGGATCGCCGGAGGCCCGACCGGGGTAGGGCAGAATGGGAGGCATGACTCTGGAGAGCGGCAGCATCAGGATCGGCGTGATCGGGGGCGGGCAGCTCGCCCGCATGATGGTGCCGCCGGCGATCCACCTGGGGCTCCGCATCAGCGTGCTCGCCGAGGTCGAGGGATCGAGCGCGGAGCGCGCCGCCGACGCCGTGGGCGACTACCGCGATCCCGAGACCGTCTACGCCTTCGCCGAGACCGTCGACGTGGTCACCTTCGACCACGAGCACGTGCCGGGCGAGATCCTGCGCGAGCTCGAGCGTCGCGGCGTCGCCGTGCACCCGCGCCCCGACGCGCTGCAGTACGCGCAGGACAAGATCCTCATGCGCGAGAGGCTGGGAGAGCTCGGCGTGCCGGTCCCCGCGTGGGCGGCGGTCGAGGACGAAGCGCAGCTGCAGCGCTTCATCGACGAGCGCGGCGGCCGCGCCGTGGTGAAGACGGCCCGCGGCGGCTACGACGGCAAGGGC
>JASGDX010000225.1:0-2600 GCA_047606985.1 Leucobacter sp.
GGTCTGCATCACCCACTGCCAGGCCGCCACGTCAGGGTCGAGCAGCACATAGTAGGCCAAGCCGATTGCGAGCAGGTAGATCACGTGCGATTCCCAGCGCAGCGCCTCGGGCCGCCGCCTGCCCGGCGCATCGTCGACGACGGGGGCGTCGGGTCGGGGCGCGTGCGCGGCGATCTCCGGCATGGCATCACCCTACCCCGAGAGCGCGCATGGCCGTATGCGTCCATTGTCGTCCGGGCACTACGACCACGGTCGTACTCGATTCCACACGGTCAGCGGATGGTCGGGATCGCGATGCTCGGGAAGGGTGGAACCATGAACGACAACGCATCCCTCCCCGCAGGCACCCTCATCGCGGCCGAGCACCTCTCGAAGTCCTACCCGATCGGCTCCTCGTCGATCGAGATCCTGCACGACGTCTCCCTCACCGTGAGCGAGGGCGAGGTCTGCGCCATCATGGGGCCCTCGGGCTCGGGCAAGTCGACCCTGATGTACTGCCTCGCCGGACTCGAACGGCCGAGCTCGGGCGACGCGGTGCTGCTCGGCCAGAGCCTGACCCGCCGATCCCGCAAGCAGCTCGCCGAGCTGCGGCGCGCCGAGCTGGGCTTCGTGTTCCAGTCGTACAATCTCATGCCGACCCTCTCGGTCTTCGAGAACGTGGCTCTCCCCTTCCGCCTGCGCGGCGAGCGCGTCGACCGGGCGACGATCGATCAGGCGCTCTCCGGGGTGGGCCTCGCCGGCCGGGGCGCCTCGCAGCCCTCGTCGATGTCGGGCGGCGAGCAGCAGCGCGTGGCCATCGCCCGGGTGCTCGCCCAGCGTCCCCGGGTCGTCTTCGCCGACGAACCCACCGGAGCCCTCGACTCGCGTTCCGGGCGGATGGTGCTCTCGGAGCTGCGCCGCATCGGAAGCGCTGAGGGGCAGTGCGTGCTCATCGTCACCCACGATCCCGCCGTCGCGGCGAGCTGCGACCGGGTGGTGTTCATGCGCGACGGGCGGCTCGTGGAGCAGCTGCTCGACCCCACGACGGAGTCGGTGGCGGCGCTGCTCGCCGCCCTCGAGGCCCAGTCCACCGCCGACCTTGAGGAGGTGGCCTGATGCGCGCGCTCATCCTCGCCGAGCTCCGGGCCGCGTGGTCGTCGTGGCTCGCGGTGCTCGTCGCCTTCGTCGCGACCAGCTTCTCGCTCGTACTGGCCCTGCTCGCGTACGACACGCTCTCAGCCACGATCGCGACCGGGAAGGTGCCCCGGAACGAGACGATCGCGGTGCTCTTCGAACCCGGATGGAACCTCGCGCTCGCACTCGTCGGCACCTTGAGCGTCATCGGCGCGGTGACCGGGCTCGTGGTGCAGGCGCGTCGCGGCGCGGTGGCACGGCTGTCGCTCGCCGGGGCGACGCCAGGGCAGGTGTCGCGCATCCTCCTCGCGCAGCTCGCGGTCGTCGCGCTCGCGGGGGCGGTCATCGGCATCGCGCTCGCGGTCGTCGCGCAGCCTGCGGCGGTGGCGAACGTACTCGCCGAGCGGGGCGTGGATCCCTCCATCGCGGTGCTCCGCTTCAACCCGGTGCTCATGCTGATCGGGGCCGGCGGCTTCGTGCTCTTCGCGATGTTCGCGGGCCTGCGCCAGTCGCGGGTCGCGGCCGCGGTCCCTCCCATCGAGGCGCTCCGCACCGTACCGGGCGCTGCGACGCGCCGTCGTCAGATCTGGCGGTGGATCTGTGGATCCCTCATCGCCCTCAGTATCCCAGCGATCGCGGTCATACTCGTCATCCTCGTGCCCAAGCTCGGGAAGGACGGCGGCGACACGGTGCTCGAGGGAGCGCTCATCTGCATGCTGCTGACGAGCATCGTGCTGTCGCTCTGGGCCCCGCTCACGATCGGTCTGCTCACCCGCGCGTGGACCGCGCTCGTCCCCTCCCGCTCCGCCGCCTGGGTACTCGCCCGCTCCGCTGTGATCGCGCGCGGTGAGCGGCTCTCGCGCACCGTGACGCCGATCATGATGGCGGTCGGCCTGCTCGTCGGGCTCGGCGCACTGTCGGCCTCGGTCATCGCGCTGCTCGAGTCGATCCACGGCCCGGCGCTCGAGCACACGAGCATGCTCTCCATGCTCTTCCTCATCGGCCTCATCCTGCTCATCTCGATGTCGGGCGGCCTCAGCGTCGTGCTCATGATGTCGAGGCAGCGCGAGGCAGAGCTCGCCCTCGCCGGCATCGTCGGCGCGACCGTTCGGCAGCAAGTGCTCGTCACGGTGTTCGAGGGGATCATCATCACGGTCACCGCGACGATCCTCGGGCTCGTGATGATGGGCGTCGGCATGGGAGTGTTCGCCGTGGGCGTCACCGCTGCGGATCTCGGCGTGCCGACGCCGGTCATCGTGCCCTGGCGAGACCTCGCGGTGATCATCGTCATCTGCGCGGCGGTCGTCGTGGCGGCCACGACACTGCCGGTGCTGCGCTCGCTCGGTCGCCCGTCGCGTCAGGTCATCGCGCAGCTCGCGGCCGAGTGAGGGAATGGGAGAAGGGAGGTCCGCCTCCGGGGCTCAACCCTCCGGGGATCCGGCGCCCTGCTCCCGTTCCCGGCTCGGGAGGCCGAGGCGCACCGCGAC
>JASGDX010000226.1:0-6784 GCA_047606985.1 Leucobacter sp.
TGCGCGAGATCCGCCGCGCGCTGCTCGAGGCCGACGTCGCCCTCGACGTCGTGAAGGAGTTCACCTCGTCTCCGAGCGCGCGCTCGCGCACCCTGCCGGTGAACTCCTTCACGACGTCGAGGGCGACGTCGGCCTCGAGCAGCGCGCGGCGGATCTCGCGCACGGTGCCGTCGACGTCGGCGGCCGACAGCTTGCCCTTCGTGCGCAGATTGGAGAAGGTCTTGGTCAGCCGCTCAGAGAGAGTCCCGAAAGTCGCCATAGTGCCTCGATTCTACCCTCCGGCGCCGCCCGCCCGCTTCTGCATCGCGGTGGCGCTCGCGAGCATCAGCACCGCCGTCGCCGCGATGCCGACGAAGACCCACAGCGTCGCGGCGATCACGCTCGCCGGGTCGTGCTCGCCGCCGCCCGCCAGGATCGCGTTCGAGATCGCTCCGTAGACGGCCACCCCGATCGCCCCGCCCGCCGTGCGGGCGAAGACGTTGAGGCCGGTGACGGCGCCCCGCTGGTTCCATTCGACCGACGCCTGGGCGGCGATGAGCGTCGGCGTGGCCGTCCATCCCAGGCCGAAGCCGATCGCCAGTGCGCAGAGCGCGATGCGCAGCGGATCGGGCCAGGAGGCCACGGCGACGAGCGCGAGCGCGCCGACGGTCGCGATCGAGCTGCCCAGGAGCGCGGTGCGGCGGAAGCCCCAGCGCAGATAGATGCGGCCCGAGTTCGTCGCGGCGATCGGCCAGCCCAGCGTGCACGCCGCGACGGCGAAGCCCGCGACGATCGGCGCGACGCCGGCCGCGCGCTCGAGGTAGCTCGGGGCGAAGGCCGTGAACCCGGTGAGCAGCGCGCCGACGCACGCCGAGACGCACGTCGGCACCCAGACCACCGGCAGCCTCAGCAGCGCGAGGTCGAGGATCGGCTCGGCGGCCCGACGCGCCGCGACGGCGAACACGGCGAGCATCATGATCCCGAACGACATCAGCCCGATGCCCGCCGGCGAGGTCCACGCCCACCCCTGGCCGCCCTCGATGAGCGCCAGGATCAGCGCGCCCAGCCCCAGCGCGAGCGCCACGGCCCCGGCGAAGTCGATGCGGTGCTCGCTGCGCTCGGGGATCTCGCGGTATCCGCGCCACAGCAGCGCACCGGCGACCAGGCAGAGCGGGATGTTGACGAAGAAGATCCAGCGCCATGAGACGAACTGGGCGAACACGCCCCCGAGCGCGGGTCCCAGCACCGACGCCGACGCCCAGACCGCCGCCACGTACCCCTGCACCTTGGCCCGCTCCTCGACGGAGTAGATATCGCCCGTGACGGTCTGCGCCGTGGGGGCGACGGCCCCCGCTCCGAGCCCCTGCAGCGCCCGGAACACGATGAGCGCCGGCATGCTCCACGCGAAGCCGCACGCGACCGAGCCGAGCAGGAAGACCGCGATGCCGAAGAGCAGCACCGGCTTGCGGCCGATCATGTCGGAGAGCTTCGCGTAGATCGGCACCGACACCGCCTGAGCCAGCATGTAGCTGGAGAACAGCCAAGGGAACTGGGCGAAGCCGCCGAGATCGGACACGACGCTCTGCACGGCCGTGGCGAGGATCGTGGAGTCGATCGCGATGAGCGCGGTCGCGAGCATGAGCGCCAGCAGGATCGGACCGCGCTCCGAGCGCAGGCCGACCTGTGCGCGGGTGACCAAGAGGGCTATCCCACCAGCTGCTGCGCGAAGACGTGCGGAGTGAAGCCGGTGAGGTCTCCGATTCCCTCGCCCTGGCCGACGAGCTTGATGGGCAGGCCTGTCTTCTCCTGCACCGACAGCACGAAGCCGCCCCTGGCCGAGCCGTCGAGCTTCGTCAGCACGAGGCCGGTGACGCCGGCGTGCTCGATGAACGCCTCGGCCTGGGCGAGGCCGTTCTGCCCCGTGGTGGCGTCGAGCACCAGCAGCACTTCGGCGACCGGGGCCTGCTTCTCGATGACCCGCCGCACCTTGCCCAGCTCGTCCATGAGCCCGCCCTTGGTCTGCAGGCGGCCCGCGGTGTCGACCAGCACGATGTCGTACCCCTCGTTCTTGGCGCGCTCGACGGTCTGGAACGCGACGGAGGCGGGATCCTGCCCCTGCTGCTGCGGCTTCACGATATCGACGCCGGCGCGCTCCGCCCAGGTGCCCAGCTGCTCGACGGCAGCGGCCCGGAAGGTGTCGGCCGCGCCGACGAGGATCCGCTTGTCGAATGCCGTGAGGTACTTCGCGAACTTGCCGATGGTCGTGGTCTTGCCGACGCCGTTGACGCCGACGACGAGGATCACGGCCGGCCGCTCGGAGAGGTGCAGCGTCGGGTCGTACGCTGCGAGGCGCTCCTCGATGGCGTCGCGCAGCATGCGCCGCATCTCCTTCACCTCGGTGACCCGGTGCCGATCGACATCGGCGCGCAGCCGGTCGAGGATCGACTCCGTGACATCGGGGCCGAAGTCGGCCGTGATGAGCGCGGTCTCGAGGTCGTCCCAGGTGTCCTCGGTGATGAGTTCGGGCCCGCTGAAGATGCTGCGGAACGCTTTCGAGAAGGACCAGGATCGCTCTGCCATGCCTCCGATCCTACCGGCGACGGCCGGGCCCGCCCGCTGCCGTCCGCGCATACCCGGAACCGCGCGGCGCGAAACTTCTCGGCCTCCTCCAACGGGACGCCCGCATGGGAGCGCCCGGATGTCTCGTCTCGACAACGATGCGGGCTCTCCGCCTCCCGAGTCGCGTTCGATAGCAGGAGTCGGTATATATTTGGGCGACACTAATTGCCGAGCGGCGCACTCGCCGCATCCTCCATTCCTCGACCAACGGAGGTCCTGTGAATCCCACACCCCAACGACCACGAACCGCGGTGAGAGGACTGCTCCTCCTGCTCGTCGCGGGCCTGCTCTCACTGCTCGGGATCGGCGGGCTGGCCTCGCCGGCGTTCGCGGCCGATTGCACGCCCGACGCGAGCACCGGCTGCGTGCAGGGCGTGATCAAGCTCAGCAGCAAGGAACCGGCACCGGGGATCTCGGTGTCGCTCGAAGGCGGCTCCGAGACGCAGCAGACCGAGACCGATGCGAACGGGCGCTGGGTGTTCAGCGTCACGAAGGCGGGATCGTACACGGTGACCGTCGACGAGGCCACGCTCCCGGAGGGCCAGTTCTTCAAGAGCGCTGGCAGCCGCACGATCGAGGTGCAGCTCAACAACCAGGCCAGCGCGCTCTTCCCGTTGACCGACGACGAGGACGCGGCATCCGGCGGCTCGGGCACCTCCGAGAACGGCACGACCGCCGACGAGGATGCGGAGCCCGCCCAGAGCAGTGCCAGCTCGTTCTCCTGGCCGCGCTTCTGGCAGCAGTTCGTCTCGGGCCTGCGCATGGGCCTGCTGATCTCCCTCGCCTCGCTCGGCCTGTCGCTGATCTTCGGCACCACAGGCCTCAGCAACTTCGCGCAGGGCGAGATGGTGACCCTCGGCGGCCTGCTCGCGGCGACCTTCATGGGCATCACCGGCAATCTCTGGCTCTCCGGCCTCATCGCGGTGGCGCTCTCTGCCGGCTTCGGCTGGGCCCAGGACAAGGTGCTCTGGAAGCCGCTGCGCAAGCGCCGTCTCAGCCTCATGCAGATGATGATCGTCTCGATCGGCCTGTCGATCACCATGCAGTACCTGTTCCAGTTCTTCTGGGGCGGCGGCGTGATCCGCATCGACAAGACGACGGCCGCCACCTGGACCGTCTTCGGCGTGACCCTGACCGTGCAGTCCTTCATCGCGATGGGCGTCTCGCTGCTCGCGATCATCGGCGTCGGGTTCGGGCTCATGTACACCCGCTTCGGCCGGGCGACTCGCGCGATCAGCGACAATCCCGCTCTCGCGCAAGCCTCCGGCATCGACGTGAACCGGGTGATCAACATCGTGTGGGTCATCGGCGGCGGCCTCGCCGGCCTCGCCGGCGTGTTCCTCGGCCTCGTCTTCAACGGCCTGACCTGGTTCACCGGAGGGCAGCTGCTGCTCATGTTCTTCGCCGCGGTCACCCTCGGCGGCCTTGGCACCGCCTTCGGAGCCTTCATCGGCTCGATGATCATCGGCATGATGGTCGAGCTCACCAACATCTGGCTGCCCGGCGATCTGAAGTACGCGACCGCGCTGCTGCTGCTCATTCTCATCCTGCTGGTGCGACCGCAGGGCATCTTCGGCCGCAAAGAGCGGATCGGCTAGGAGCGCATCATGAATTTCTGGATTGACCTGCTCGTAAGCATCCTGCAGACGGCGATCTCGCCGACCACCGCCGCCTTCGCCCTGGCCGCCATCGGCCTCAACGTGCACTTCGGCTTCACCGGCCTCATGAACATGGGCCAGGCCGGCTTCATGCTGATCGGCGCCTACGGTTTCGGCATCTCCGTTGCGACCTTCGGACTCGGATTCTGGCCGGCGATCCTCATCGCCATCGCCGCCTCGATCCTGTTCGCGCTGATCCTCGGCATCCCGACGCTGAAGCTGCGCGGCGACTACCTCGCCATCGTCACGATCTCTGCGGCCGAGATCATCCGCATGATCATGAAGCTCGCGGTGCTGCAGGACATCACCGGCGGCCCGAGCGGCATCCCCGGTCAGAAGTACCGCCCGGTGTTCACCGAGCTCTCACCCCTCCCCGATGGGAGCACGACGATTCTCGGCATCACCTACACCAATACGGGCGTCGACGACTGGTGGACCCGCATCGTGGCCTGGGCTCTGGTGGCGCTGTTCGTCCTCATCACCTGGCTGCTCATGCGCAGCCCGTGGGGCCGGGTGCTCAAGGGCATCCGCGAGGACGAGGACGCGGTGCGCAGCCTCGGCAAGAGCTCCTACGCCTACAAGATGCAAGCGCTGATCCTCGGCGGCGTGATGGGCGCGCTCGGCGGCATCCTCATGGCGCTCCCCGCCGCGATGCAGCCGGACGCCATGGGCCGTCCCACCACCTTCAACATCTGGATGATCATGCTGCTGGGCGGCGCCGCCACGATCTTCGGCCCGCTGCTCGGCAGCATCCTCTTCTTCGCCGTTCGCCTCGTGCTGACGAGCCTCGCGGGCGAGTTCATCCCCGACTCGGTGCTGAGCGCGCAGCAGACGGAGCAGCTGGCCTGGATCCTCATCGGCATCTCCCTGATGCTGCTCGTGGTGTTCAGACCTCAAGGCATCCTGGGCAACAAGAAGGAGCTGTCGTTCAATGTCTGACCAGACCACGCCCCGAGCGGCGTCCGCCGGACCCGATTACCCCTACGACCGGGAGGCGCTGCGCGCGCAGCTGCGCGCTCTCGAGCAGACGCCTGGCGTCCCCAAGCCAGATCCGATCCTCACCGTCGACCGCATCGAACGCCGCTTCGGCGGTATGACGGCCGTGGACGTGCGGCACCTCGAGGTGCAGCGCGGCGCCATCACCGCCCTCATCGGGCCGAACGGCGCAGGCAAGACGACCTTCTTCAACCTCATCACGGGTTTCGACCAGCCCTCGAACGCACCCAAGCCGATCGGCGGGGGCGATGCGCGCTGGTCGTTCAACGGCAAGGATCTGCGGCGCACCGGCGCCTCGCAGGCCGCCCGCGCCGGCATGGTTCGCACCTTCCAGCTGACCAAGGCGCTCAGCCGCATGACGGTGCTCGAGAACATGCTCATCGGCGCCGACAACCAGCCGGGCGAGAACCTCTTCGTCGGACTCATCCCCCCGCTGTGGCGGGCCCGCGAGCGGGAGAACATCGAGCGCGCGAAAGAGCTGCTCACCCGCTTCAAGCTCGACGCCAAGATCGACGACATGGCGGGCGATCTCTCGGGCGGGCAGAAGAAGCTGCTCGAGATGGCGCGCGCACTCATGTCGAATCCGGCGATGATCATGCTCGACGAGCCGATGGCAGGCGTCAACCCCGCGCTCACCCAGAGCCTGCTCGACCACATCCAGGCATTGCGCGACGAGGGCACCACCGTGCTCTTCGTGGAGCACGACATGCACATGGTGCGCCACATCTCCGACTGGGTGGTGGTGATGGCGCAGGGCGAGGTCATCGCCGAGGGCCTCCCCGAGGAGGTCATGACGAGCCAGGCCGTGGTCGACGCCTACCTGGGCGCGCACCACGACAAGGATCTGGGCGACGACGAGGCCCTCTCCACCAACGTGATCCGCGCGATCGCCGAAGAGGTGGAGGAAGAAGTGCAGGAGGAGAACCGATGACGGCAGCGCAGCAGGCCGACGCCAGGCTCGTAGTGAAGGCAGACAACCTCACGGCGGGATACCTGCCCGGCATCAACATCCTGGGCGGCTGCACGCTCGAGGCCTACCAGGGCGAGCTCATCGGCATCATCGGGCCGAACGGCGCGGGCAAGTCCACACTGCTCAAGGCGCTCTTCGGCCTCGTGAACATCCGCGCCGGCAGCGTGACGCTCGACGGCGAGGACGTGACCCACACCCCCACCAACCAGCTGGTGCGCAAGGGCGTCGGCTTCGTGCCCCAGACGAACAACGTGTTCCCCTCGCTCTCGATCGAGGAGAACCTGCAGATGGGCCTGTTCCTGCGGCCCAAGCAGTTCGCCGCCAGGGCGGCCGAGATGTGGGAGCTGTTCCCGATGCTGGCGGATCGCCGCAAGCAGCGCGCCGGGTCCCTCTCGGGCGGCGAGCGGCAGTCGGTGGCGATGGCGCGCGCCCTCATGATGGATCCGAAGGTGCTGCTGCTCGACGGGCCGAGCGCCGGCCTCTCCCCCGTTCGCCAGGATGAGACCTTCATCCGCACCAGGCAGATCAACGCGACCGGTGTGACCATCATCATGGTCGAGCA
>JASGDX010000227.1:0-6601 GCA_047606985.1 Leucobacter sp.
GAGACCAGGGGCGGAGCCGCGAGCGCGGCTGCCACCGCCCCGAACCCGCCGGCGGCCTCGGGGCGCATGGCGATCGGCGCCGCGAGAGCGGGCAGCAGGGCGAGGAGCGCAGCGACGCCGACCCGCACCAGCCCCCAACGGAGGCTCTTCAGCTCGGCGAGCGCCGCCGCCCGGCCCTCGTCGTCGTGCGGGTAGAGCCCGCTGTGCTGCTCGGAGCGGAACCGCGCGAACACGAACAGCAGCTCGGCGATCAGCAGCAGCCAGGCGGTGAAGCCGATCCCCATGGTGATGCCGCCCACGTAGCTGCCCTGCGTCTCGAGCTGCCGCTCCCCCGAGCGCAGCGCGAGCGACAGCGCCCACAGGCAGACCCCCAGCCCGCCGATCCCGGCGGCTCCGAAGCCGATCCACACCCACCAGACCGGCCGGTAGAGGCGGCGCATGAACCCCTTCGGCAGGCCCCTCCCGCGAATGGTGAAGAGCAGCACGAACCACGCGGCCGGCAGCACGAGCATCGCCTCGGCTGCCCGCAGCTGCGTGCGCCGACTGCCGGCGACGGGCTCGCCGAAGACAAGGTAGGCGAACACCATGAGCCCGGCCGACAACCACAGCCCGGCCGAGGCGAGCAGTTGCGTGCGTCCCCAGACGCCGTCGCTGATCGCCCGCGCGGCGCCGCGATGGTCCGGGTTCTCGGCGAGCACGCCCGCGAGCAGGCGCAGCGCGTCGGCCTCGTGCCCGGCCGATAGCCCGAGGCCCTGCAGGTGCTGCGGGCCCGAGGTCTTCGCGGCCTCGCGCTCGGCCGCGAGCAGCAGCAGGCGCGCATTCGTCGGGTCGAGCGCGAGGGCGCGGTCGAGCGTATCGGAGGCCGCCTCGGGCTCGTCGATGCGGCGCAGCATGATCGTGGCGCGCTGCAGCGTGTCGACGTCTTCGGGGGCGAGCTCGAGTGCGCGGTCGAGGCACTCGCGCACCTCGGCGCGACGCGACGCCAGCTCCGAGCGCGAGCCGCTCGTGTCGGCGAGCAGCGCATAGGCGGCGTCGAGGTGCGACACCTGCCAGTCGGGGAAGCACCGCTGCAGCTCGCGCGCGTGCCGCAGCGCCTCGTCGGCCCGACCCGCCGCGACCGTCACCTCGCACAGGGTATTCAGCGCCCGTGCGTCGCCGGGCCGCGCGGCGAGCGCCTGCTCGGCGAACCGCTCCGACTCGTCGGGATGGCCGGCGAAGAAGAGCAGCCAGCCGAGGTAGCCGAGCAGATCGGGGTCGTCGGGGAACGCGCCGATGCCGCGCCGCAGCTCGGCGATCGCCTCGTCGGATCGCCCGAAGCCGTTGAGCGCCTGCGCCCGCTCGAAGCACCGCTCGGCGGTCTGCGCCTCCTCCGTGCCCGGAGCCCGGCCGTCGGCACCCGCTCCCCCGACGCCCAAGCCGCCGCTCGTATCGCTCATCTCTGCCCAACCGTCGCTACAGGCGCTTCGTCTGCTTGAGCAGCTGCACGAGGTCGTCGTAGCGGCCGTCGGTGTTGGCGTAGTTGGCGACGTTGCGGGCGCTGTCGAGCCAGGGCCCGATCGAGGGCCGCACCTCCTTGAGCGCCCGATTCACGTCGCCCATCGACACCGGCTGCACCGCGCCCGACTTGATCGAGGCGGCGAGCGCCTTCTCGACCGCGGTGTCGCAGAGGTGCTTGAGGTCGGCCCCCGAGAAGCCCTCCGTCTTGCGCACGAGCGTCGCGAGGTCGATGCCCTGGATGGGCCGCTGCTCGAGGTGGCTGCGCAGGATCGCCTCGCGGGCCGGGGCGTCAGGCGGCGAGACGAGCACCATGCGGTCGAAACGGCCGGGGCGCAGCAGCGCGGGATCGACGTCCCAGGGCATGTTGGTGGCGGCGAGCACGAACAGGCCGTCGTTGTCGCTGCCCACGCCGTCCATCTCCATGAGCAGCTGGTTGACGAGGTTGCGCAGCCACTGGGAGCCCTGCGAGCTGCGCTTGCCGCCCACGGCGTCGATCTCGTCGAGGAAGAGCACCACGGGCGCCTTCTGCCGCGCCTCGTCGAAGGTCTTGTGGATGTTGCCCTCGCTCTCGCCCATCCACTTGCTCAGCACATCGGCGAGCGTCACCGAGACGAAGTTCGCGCCGAGCTCGCCGGCGATCGCGCGGGCCAGGAAGGTCTTGCCGCAGCCGGGCGGGCCGTAGAGCAGCAGCCCGCCCCCGAGGCTCTTCTTGAAGGCCTTCGCGATCTCGGGATGGGAGATCGGGTCGAGGAAGGTCTCGCGGATGCGCTGCTTCACCCGATCCAGCCCGCCCACGTCGGAAAGCTTCAAGATCTCGCGGCTCACCTCGGCCGGGCTGGAGGAGTCTTCGGCGACGGAGAGGCCCAACTCGACCGTGCCGTCCGCGACCTCGATGACCTCCTGGAGGATGAACGGCGGCGGCAACGGGTGGTCGATCTCGTCTTCCAGACGGTTCCAGTCGAGCCCGGATCCGGGGGCGGGCTCGCCGATGGAGGAGCGCGACTGCGGTTCATCGGGGGCCGGTTCACCGGGACCCGGCTCCTCGGGGGCCGCGCCCGATCCCGCACCGGCATCGCCGCCGGACGGCGCCGTCAGCCGTTCCATGAGCGCGCTCGCCCCCGCGTGCCCCGGGCTCTTCGAGAGCACCACCATCGCCTGGCCGATCGCTTCGTCTCGGTGGTCGGCATCGGCGAGCCGCTCGGCGTAGAGCGTGCGCAGCTCGGGATCGCCGGGGTTCGCGGCCACGGCCGCGGCGAGACTGTTCAGCAGTGCATTCGACATGGTTCGATGCTACCCGCGGCCTCCGACACTCACAGAGCGTCCCGGGTTCGGCTCCCCGCTTCCGTGCAGCCCGCGCTGCCAGACTGGATGCATGCGCACCGTCATCCGCATCCTCGTCAGCGCCTTCGCGCTGTGGCTCACCACGCTCATCGTGGGCGGCAGCGGCGAGCACGGCGTCTGGATCGAGTCCCCCGGCGAGGCCGTGCTGCGCCGCGCCGAGGGCACCCCGCTCAGCGGCGTCACCGCCGACGATCCGTACGGCCCGATCATCACGCTCCTGCTCGTGGCACTGGTGTTCGGCCTCGTGAACGGCACCCTGGGCCGGGTGGTGCGGTTCGTCTCGATCCCGCTCTACATCATCACGCTCGGCCTCTTCGGGCTGATCGTCAACGGCTTCCTCTTCGCCGTGGTGGCTTGGCTCTCCGACCTGGCCGGCTTCGGGCTGCGCATCGACGGCTTCTGGTGGGGCGTGCTCGCCGCCCTCGTGATGTCGATCCTCTCGGGGATCATGAACGGGCTGCTCGGCACCGGCAAGAAGAAGGACCGCTGAGGCGGGATCCCGAGCCCGCGCCCACCGGGGTTCGGAATCGGATTCGGGATCGTGTCCGGGCCGGGGGTTCGGGATCGGCGCCCGTCCGAGCGCTCGGTCGTGAAGCGGTTGCCCGCGAGCACCGTCGCGCATCGGGCAGACTGGACGCATGAGCGCTGCCCACTTCCGCATCAGCTTCGTCTGCACCGGCAACATCTGCCGCTCCCCCATCGGCGAGGTGATCTTCCGCTCGCTCGCGGAGCAGGCGGGGTTCGGCGCCCGCTTCGCGGTCACGTCGCGCGGCACGCACGGCTACCACGAGGGCGAGGGGGCCGATCCGCGCACCCTCGTCGCGCTGAGCGCCGCGGGCTACGACGGCCGCGGGCACCGCGCGCGGCAGATCACACGGGAGGACATCGCAGGCCACGACCTGCTCATCGCGCTGGATCGCGGCCACGAGCAGCGGCTGCTCGCGCTCGGCGCCGATCCCGCGCGCCTGTCGTTGCTCACCGCCTTCGATCCCGAGCGGCCCGCCGACCCCGACGTGTTCGACCCCTACTACTCCGAGCAGCGCGCCTTCGACGAGGTGCTCGTGCAGGTCGAGCGATCCTGCGCGGCGCTGCTGGATCAGCTGCGCGGTTGATCCTCCGCCTGGACCTCTCTCTCGCGGCGCTGCTCGAGCAGTCGATCCGGTGATGCCGGTGAGCAGTAGAGCGACTGAGCAACCAGGCCCTCTCGTCGGCCTCGACCTTCGAGCATCGGAGGCTGCGAGACACGATTCCGCAACCGTGCCCCGCACCCCTCAGACGAGTTCGTAGTCGACGCCGATCAACTCGTAGGTGGCGGCCGCCCTGCGATCGCGCGAGAGCAGCTTCAGCCCGTGGTGCTTCGCCGTCGCGGCGATCTGCGCGTCGTAGATGGCCGCTCCGGCTCTCTGCCCGAAGGCGAAACGACCGACCAGACCGAGATAGTCTCCGGCCGGGAGTTGCACGATCTCGAGTTCGAGCGCGTCGAGTAGCGCGTGAGCAGACGCCGGACTGAACGACACCCCCGCCCGATACCCGGTCAACCAGGAATAGGTCTCGAGGAGCACATGTGCAGGCACCGCGGAGAGCCGGGCGATCTGCGGTCGGCAGAGCGCATGCTCGGGGTGATGCCGAGCGAGTGCTGGGATGAGCACACTCGAGTCACATCCAACGCGCTTCTCGCTCACGGTAATCGGCCTCCCTCACCACTCGGATGTCGAGGGCGCCCCATTCGGCCCGCTGCTCCTCCGTCAGATCGGCCTCGATGATCGGAAAGCCGTCTTCGGCGATGCGCACGCGGGCCTCGACGGGCGCGTACTCGATCTCGATGCGCCCGTCGCTGTAGACGACGTCGAGTCTGGCTCCCGGCCGAAGCTGCATCGCGTCGCGGATCGCCTTGGGGATCACCACGCGACCGGCTTTGTCGATGGTAGTTATCATACCATTTATAATACCACTTTGATTACCGCTCATAGCCCCACTCGAACCGCCGTTCTGAATTCAGGGATCCCGACGCCCCGCGATCCCGAACCCGCGCGAAACGGCACCCGTACCCACCGCCGAGCCACCGCCGACCCGGCCCCCACGCGCACCGTGGGAGAATGGGAGGCGGACCGCGACCGCACCCACGAGAGGCTCCCATGACCCCGCTTCCCCCGCAGCCCATCAGCCCGCTCGACGGCCGCTACCGCGCACAGGTCGCGGGCCTCGGCGACACCCTCTCGGAGGCCGGGCTCAACAAGGCGCGCGTGCACGTCGAGGTCGAGTGGCTCGTCTACCTCACGCAGCACTCGCTGCTGGGCGGCGCTCCCATGGGCGAGGATCAGGTCGACGCGCTGCGCGAGTGGGCCGCGAGCTTCGGCCAGGCCGAGATCGACGCGCTCGCCGAGACCGAGAAGGTGACGCAGCACGACGTGAAGGCCGTCGAGTACCTGGTTCGGGATCGCCTCGAGCAGCAGGGGCTCGGGCACCTGGCCGAGCTCACCCACGTCTGCTGCACCAGCGAGGACATCAACAACCTCTCGTACGCCCTCACCGTGAAGCAGGCGATCGCCGATGTGTGGCGCCCGCGCTTCGAGAAGGTCATCGCCGAACTCGCGCGCCAGGCCGAGCAGTACCGCGAGCTGCCCATGATGAGCCGCACCCACGGCCAGCCCGCCACGCCGACCACCCTCGGCAAGGAGCTCGCGGTCTTCGTGCACCGCCTCGAGCGGCAGCGGGGCCAGATCGACGGCGTGGAGTACCTCGGCAAGTTCTCGGGCGCCACCGGCACCTTCGCCGCGCACCTCGCCGCCGACCCCTCCGTCGACTGGGCCGCCGCGTCGCAGGAGTTCGTCGAGGGCCTCGGCCTCGACTGGAACCCGCTCACCACGCAGATCGAGTCGCACGACTGGCAGGCCGAGCTGTACACGCGCATCGCGCACGCCAACCGCATTTTGCACAACCTCGCGACCGACATCTGGAGCTACATCTCGATCGGCTACTTCCGGCAGATCCCGGTCGAGGGCGCCACGGGATCGTCGACCATGCCCCACAAGGTCAACCCGATCCGCTTCGAGAACGCCGAGGCCAACCTCGAGCTCTCGAACGCGATCCTCGACTCGCTCGCCGCCACGCTCGTGACGAGCCGCTGGCAGCGCGATCTCACCGACTCCTCGGCGCAGCGCAACATCGGCGTCGGCCTCGGGCACTCCGTGCTCGCGCTCGACAACCTCTTGAAGGGGCTCGGCCAGATCGACGCGGCCCCCGAGGTGCTCGCCGCCGACCTCGACAGCAACTGGGAGGTGCTCGGCGAGGCGATCCAGACCGTGATCCGCGCGGAGGTGACCGCCGGGCGCTCCACGATCAAGGATCCCTACGCCGCGCTCAAGGACCTCACCCGCGGCCGCCGCATCGGCCAGGCCGAGCTCGTGGAGTTCGTGCAGGGCCTCGAGATCGGCGACGAGGCGAAGCAGCGGCTGCTCGCGCTGACGCCGGCCGCCTACGTGGGCGACGCGGCGCGGCTGCTCGACTACCTGCCGCGCTAGGGTCTCCACCCGGGGGTACTTCGAGGGGAGGGTGTTCCGGCCGATTCGCGCGAATCACCCGGAACACCCTCCCCTCGAGCGCACTCAGCGGCGTTGCGGTGCTACGGAGTTGCTGAGTTCCGGCGTCGCGTCGACGCCGGCGGCGCGGGATCCCCTGGCCGGCGCCGCACACCGGCCTCAGGCGGGGTCGCGACGCCGCGCGCGGGCGAGGAGCAGGAGCGCGGTCGCGACGAGCGCGGCAC
>JASGDX010000228.1:0-7970 GCA_047606985.1 Leucobacter sp.
CTCCTCCGCGCGATTCGGGTTGTTCACAGGCCCGACCTCCGGGTCTCGGCCAGGCTCACGAGTCGGTCCCGCAGCCGTTCGGCGTCGTCGAGCCGCAGCCCGGGCAGCTGCACCCCGGTCGCGGCCGATGCCGTCACGAACTTCAGCGTCGCGAGGCCGAGCGCGCGCAGCAGCGGGCCGCGGGTCACGTCGACCAGTTGCAGTCGCCCATAGGGCACGGCGATCACCCGCTCGAACAGGATGCCCCTCCGGAACAGCAGGTCGTCCTCGCGCAGGATGTAGCCGATCGCCCGCACACGCCGGAACGCGAGCAGCGCGTTGAGGACGAGCAGTGCGATCACGATCGGGAGAACGATGTAGAGGCCGCGCGGCACATCGCTGCCGCCGAACACGGCGAGCAGCACGAGCGCCGCACCGGCCATCAGCACCAGCAGCAGGTTGAGGGCCAGATCGGTCCAGGCGTACGACGGGGAGACCCGCTGCCACTCGGCGCCGCCCGTCGGCCATTCCCCCTCCAGCCGGGAATGCGCCGGATGAGCCGACACCGGTTCAGCAGTCGGGGGGGCCGGTCGGCCCTGCTCGGGCTCGCCTTGCTCGGGCCGACCCTGCTCCGACTCAGACTCCGACGAGAGCGGCGCGGACGCTGCGTGACCCGGTACCGGCTCGAGAGCAGGCGACTCGGGCGCGGCGTGACCCAGTGCGGACCGGGAGGCGGCTTGACCTCCCACCGGCTCGGGCGATACAGGCTCGGGCGATACCGGATCCGGCGACACAGGCTCTGCCCGCCCCTGCACCGACTCGGACGCGGCCGGCGCGGGCTCGGCGGGCGCGGGCTCCGACTGGAGTCGTTCGGGCTCGGGGACATCTGCTGCGTGGTTCACACCACCAGCCTAGAACCGACCGCCGACACCGACCGATATTCACTCGCGCAATCCATTTGTCAGTTTCAGGGGTAACACCCGAGCCGTTACCCCTGAAACTGACAAATGGATTGCGATGGGTCCGAGAGAGGAAGAGGAGAAGGGCCTCAGGGCTTGCGGTAAGCTGCCTGGTCGGCGGGTCCGGGTTCGGCCCCGGGCTCCTCGCCCTCGTCCTCCCCCGAACCGGGCGGTAGCCTGCAGCAATGCTCGGCGAACACGGCGCACCCGAGCAGCACGGCTCCGCCGAGCAGCATCAGCAGCATCGGGATCCAGGTCGCGGACGGCGCAGGCACGCTGCGGCCCAGCACCGCGACCGCGAGGCCTCCGCCGAAGCCGCCGAGCAGCGCTCCCACCAGCTGGCCTGCCCGTGCGGCCGCGAGCAGCCGCACCGCCTGGAACGGGTTGACGGCGCCGGCGCCCTTGCGCAGCGCCCGGCGCAGCCGGATCCCGAACACCACCAGCACCACGGCGATCAGCACGAGCGACGCCGGCAGCGAGAGCGGCGGCACCATCGGAGGATCGCCCCGGCTCGACAGACCGCGCTGCACCAGCAACCCGAGCACCGCGCCACCGGCCGCGACGATCAGCACCAGCAGCGGGTTGCTGCGCTCAAGCCTGCTCATCGGCCGCTCCCCGCGATTCGCCGGCTCCGCGCTCGCCGTCCGGCCCGAGCCGCTCGGCGAACGGCCGAGTGGTGTCGCCGACGCGCGCCAGCAGCTCGGAGACGCGTCCGTGCCCCATCAGCACCGCGTCGGGGTCGAGGTCGAGCCAGGGAGACAGCACGAAATCGCGCTCGTGCGCTCGCGGGTGCGGCACGACGAGTCGATCGTCGCGCAGCACCCGACCGCCGTAGAGGATCAGATCGATGTCGAGCGTGCGGTCGCCCCAGCGCACGTCGCGCACGCGGCCGTGCTGGGACTCGATACGCTGCATGAGGTCGAGCAGCTCGTGCGGAGGCAGCGCGGTCTCGGCGGTCGCGACGCCGTTGAGGTAGCGAGGGGCGTCCGGATCGGGGCCGGACTCGGTGAGCGCGACGGTCTCGCGCAGCGGCGAGGCGGCGAAGTCTCGGATGCCGGGGGTCGCGGCCAGCTCGCGCTGTGCGGCCCTGATGGTCTCGCCCCGGTCGCCCAGATTGGCGCCGAAGGCGAACAGCACCTGCACGATCTGCGCGATCATCGCCGCCGCCCCTCGTCGATTCCCGGCGCGGAATCTGCTCCCCTCGAGGAAGCGGTGCCTGATGCCGCATCGGTCGCGGGTGCGGGATCGGTGCCGGTCCCTGCGTCCGGAGCGATCGAGGCGACGGGCGCGGGATCGGCCCCGGGCCATCGCGCCGCGAGATCGGGGGCCGTGCGCACCACGGTGACGGAGACATCGGCGAACGTCGCGTCGATGGGGGCGTGCGGCTTGTGGACCGTGATCGTCGCGCTCCGCACGCCGGCGAAGGAGAGCGCCACCCCTGCGACGCGCTCGGCGACGGTCTCGATGAGATCGACCGGATCGCGCTCCACGGCCGCCACGACGGCATCGGCCAGCTCACCGTAGTGCACCGTGCGCGCGAGCTCGTCGCCCGCGGCGGCTGCCCGCAGGTCAACGGCCGCCTCGACGTCGACGAGGAAGCGCTGCCCGCGCTCCCGCTCGAACGCGAAGACGCCGTGGTGCGCGAACACCTCGAGCCCGGTGAGCGCGATGCGATCCCGCGCACCTGCCGTGTCCTCCGACGCCGCGGAACCGCCCGCGACGGACACGGGATCCGCGATGGGCCTGCCGCTCCGGGACAGAATGGGCGCAGCTCCCGCAGGCCCAGGGTCCTCCGCGAACCCCGCCGACCCAGACCCCGCCGCGATGGACCCCGCACTCCCTGATCCCGCATCACGTGGCACCGCGACCCCGGACCCGGCAGCACTCGCCGCCTCGCCCCAGGCCCGCGCGATCGCGAGCGCCTGAACGGTCCCGGCGACGTCGTGCACCCGCACACCCCAGACCCCGGCCCGAGCGGCCAGCGCGCTCGTGACGGCAGTGGCGAGATCGCGCTCGTGCGCCCCGCCTTCGCGCGCCCGCCCCTGCGTCGCCGCCTCGGGCAGGCCGTCGAGCGCGTCGGCGATCATGCGCTTGCGCGAGGCCCCGACCAGCACGGGATACCCGAGCCCGGTGAGCGCGTCGAGCCGCGCCAGCAGCAGCCAGCTCTGCTCGCCGGTCTTGTCGAAGCCGAGACCCGGATCGAGCACGATGCCGGCGGGATCGACGCCCGCGGCGACCGCCTCGCGCGCCCGCTCGGCGAGGGCGTCGCGCACCTCGGCGACGACATCGTCGTAGTCTGAGCGCTGATGAGCGGGATCGGGGATGCCGCGC
The DNA here is from genome assembly GCA_047606985.1 of Leucobacter sp. Lineage (GTDB taxonomy): Bacteria > Actinomycetota > Actinomycetes > Actinomycetales > Microbacteriaceae > Leucobacter. The sequence continues at coordinate 3,270 of JASGDX010000228.1, forward strand.
CAATGCCCGGCGATGAAACCGGCGCCGCGCCGGCTCGCGCGCGCGGCGACGCGCAGCATCGCGGGATCGTACGTGCCCCCCGAGACGTCGTTGATGTATCGCGCTCCGGCCTCGACGGCGGCCTCGGCAGTGGCGGCGTGGAGGGTGTCGATGGAGACGACGACGCCTCGCGCGGTCAGCCCCTCGACCACGGGCAGCACGCGCCGCAGCTCCTCCGCCTCGGACACGGGAACAGCGCCCGGCCTGGTCGACTCGCCGCCGACATCGATGATCGCGGCCCCCTGGGCGACCAGTTCGAGGCCGCGCCCGATCGCGCGGCCGGCGGTGTCGAAGCGTCCGCCGTCGCTGAACGAGTCGGGAGTGACGTTGAGCACCCCCATCACCAGCGCGCCGGCGCCGGAGACCGAGGGATCGGCATCTCCCCCACGGCCCGCGCTCATCGCGCGGCCTCCCCTGGCCACCCCAGAAGGCCGAACACCGCGGCCTGCTCGACCGGGTCGGAGAGCGCGCCGCGCGAGGCGACGGTGATGACGAGCGCCTCCCGCTGCCGCACCCCGCGGTCGGCGACGCAGCCGTGACCGGCCTCGAGCACGACGAGCACGCCGCGGGGGGCGAGCTCATCCTCCAGCGCCTGAGCGATCTGCTCGCCGAGCCGCTCCTGCACCTGCGGCCGAGCCGCGAGCACCTCGACCACCCGGGGAATGGCGCTCAGGCCCACCACCCGGTCGCCGGGACGGTACGCGACATGAGCGCGGCCTCGGAAGGGCAGCAGATGATGCTCGCACACCGATCTCAACACGATGTCGCGCACCAGCACCAGCTCGCCGGTGTCATCGCCAACGGGGATGGCATCGGCGAGCAGGGCCGAGGCGTCTTGACCCATCCCCGAGAAGAACTCGGCGTAGGCCTCGGCGACGCGCGCCGGCGTGCTCTCGAGCTCCGGGCTGTCAGGGTCGGCTCCGATGGCGCTCAGCAGTTCGCGCACCGCGGCGGCGACGCGGTCGCGGTCGACTGTCCCGCCCACGGGATCACCGTCGATCGGGGTCGTCCGCATCGCGCACGCCCAGGTTGCGGGGAGGCCGGCTCGTCTCGTCCGGTTTCAGCGGGCTCGCAGGGGCGGAAGGAGGCGCCGAAGCTCCGGGCTCCGGAGTCTGCGGCGTCTCGCCCTCCGAGGCGCCGCCCTCGGCCGGCGCCTCCTCGGAAACCGGCGTAGGTCCCGCATCGGACGAGCCCACGGGTCGGGAGGCTCCGAACGATCCCGCATCGCTCTGGCCCGCATCGCCCTGGCCCGCCTGGACCTCGCCCTCCGAAACCGGGCCGGCGCCTGCGACGGTGACCCCGTCGGTGCGCACGGAGGCCGGCACCTCGATGGGCGGGCGGTCGGAGACGGGGCGGTCCTCGTGGGAGAGCCAGGTGGAGCGCTCGGGCAGCTTCCGCACGTCCTTGAAGATCTCGGCGATCTGGATATGGTCGAGCGTCTCCTTCTCGAGCAGCTCGCGGGCGAGCCGGTCGAGGACGTCGCGATTCTGCACCAGCACCTCGTACGCCTCGTTGTGCGCCTGCTCGAGGAGCGCGCGCACCTCGGTGTCGATGGTGACGGCGACGCCCTCGGAGTAGTCGCGGCTCTGCCCGAACTCGCCCAGGAAGGCGCCCGGCTGGGCCTGCCCGAGCTTCACGGGACCGATCGTCGCCGACATGCCGTACTCCGTGACCATCTTGCGGGCGGTGCCCGTGGCCTTCTCGATGTCGTTGCCCGCACCCGTGGTGGGGTCGTGGAACACGAGCTCCTCGGCCACGCGACCGCCGAGCGCGTAGGCCAGCTGGTCCAGCAGTTCGTTGCGGGTGACCGAGTACTTGTCCTCCAGCGGAATGACCATCGTGTAGCCGAGGGCGCGGCCTCGGGGCAGGATCGTGATCTTGGTGACGGGGTCGGTGTGGTTGAGGCCGGCGGCGACGAGGGCGTGCCCGCCCTCGTGGTAGGCCGTGATGAGCTTCTCCTGGTCCTTCATGACTCGGGTGCGGCGCTGGGGGCCCGCGATCACCCGGTCGATCGCCTCGTCGAGCGCGCGGTTGTCGATCAGCTGCGCGTTGGAGCGGGCCGTGAGCAGCGCGGCCTCGTTGAGCACGTTCGCCAGGTCGGCGCCCGAGAAGCCCGGCGTCTTGCGCGCCACGACCTCGAGGTCGACGTTCTGGGAGAGCGGCTTGCCCTTCGAGTGCACCTGCAGGATCTTGAGGCGGCCGGGCATGTCGGGAGCGTCGACGCCGATCTGACGGTCGAAGCGGCCCGGGCGCAGCAGCGCGGGATCGAGCATGTCGGGCCGGTTCGTGGCCGCGATCATGATGACGTTGGTCTTGGGATCGAAGCCGTCCATCTCGACGAGCAGCTGGTTGAGCGTCTGCTCGCGCTCGTCGTGGCCGCCGCCCATGCCCTGGCCGCGGCGCTGCCCGACGGCGTCGATCTCGTCGACGAAGATGATGGCGGGGGCGTTGGCCTTCGCCTCCTTGAACAGGTCGCGCACTCGGCTCGCGCCGACGCCCACGAACATCTCGACGAAGTCGGAACCCGAGATCGAGTAGAACGGCACCCCGGCCTCTCCCGCGACGGCGCGCGCGAGCAGCGTCTTGCCCGTTCCGGGGGGCCCGTACAGCAGCACGCCCTTCGGGATGCGCGCCCCGACCGCCTGGAACCGCGACGCGTCTTGCAGGAAGTCCTTGATCTCGTGCAGCTCTTCGACGGCCTCATCCGCGCCCGCGACATCGGCGAAGGTGACCTGCGGCATGTCCTTGGTCATCAGCTTGGCCCGGTTCTTGCCGAACTGCATCACACCTCGGCCGCCGCCCTGCATGGACGACAGCATCCACCAGATCAGCAGGCCGATCAGCAGCATCGGCAGCAGGAAGCCGAGCAGCGACCACAGCGGATTGGGCTGCGGCACCTTGTCGGTGAAGCCGTCCTCCAGCTTCGCGTCGTCGACCGCCTGCACCACGTCCTCGCCACGCGGTGCGACATAGTAGAAGTAGACCTCGTCGGTGCCGGTCTTCTCGTCGGCCTTCGTGAGCACGAGGTTGACCCGCTGATCGCCGTCGATGATCTCGGCCTTCTTCGCCTGCCCCTCGGCGATGATTTCAAGACCCCGCTCGGTGGACACCTCGCTGGTGCCGCTGGGCGAGAGCAGCGACCATCCGAGCAGCACGATCAGCGGTGCGATGATCAGGTAGAGCAGCGGGCCGCGGAACAGCTTCCTGCTCTTCGACGTGCTCTTCGTAGCATTCTCTGCCAAGTCGGGGCCTTTCGAGACGTGCGCCGGGGTCTTCCGGCGTTAGCAAGCGTAACGAATGCCACTGACATCGCACTGTGCCGGGCGCCCTTGTACGCTCAGGGCGCAGAACGAGGCGGCGGGATCCCGCGCCCGGCGCGATCCCGCATCCCGCGCGCGTCCGCCTACGCGTCGCCGCCGTACACGTGCGGCGCGAGCACCGCGACATCGCGCAGGTTGCGGTAGTCCTCGGCGTAGTCGAGGCCGTACCCCACGACGAACTCGATCGGGATGTCGAAGCCGACGTACGCCACGTCGACATCGACCTTCAGCGCCTCGGGCTTGCGCAGCATGGTGCAGATGCGCACCGACTTCGCCCCGCGGCTCTCGAGGTTCTCCTTGAGCCAGTGCAGGGTGAGGCCGGAGTCGATGATGTCCTCGACGATCAGCACGTCGCGGCCGGTGATGTCGGTGTCGAGATCCTTGAGGATCTTCACGACGCCGCTCGACTTGGTGCTCGCACCGTACGACGACACCGCCATCCAGTCCATGCGCGCTTGGAAGCGCAGCTCGCGCGCCAGGTCGGCCATCACCATGACCGCGCCCTTGAGCACGCCGACGAGCAGCGGGGGCTCGCCCTGGGGAGACCCGTCCTCGGCGTCCGGGCCGAAACCGTAGTCGGCCTCGATCTCGCGCGCGATCTCCGCGAGGCGCGCGTGGAGTTCGGCTTCGGTGTGCAGTACGACGGACAGTTCGTCACCCAGCTGTTTCGCATCCATGCGCCCCATTCTCCCACTGCGGAGCTCGCCGTCGCGACGCGGCATCTGCGCGGGTGGCGTCCTGCCCCGTTCGCCCGTAACCCCGCGACGCACTCCGGGCGCCCGGGGAGGCGCTGGCTACACTGGCGGCATGAGCGATGTCGAACTTGCCGAGGTGGAGAGCTTCTCCCTGGACCACACGAAGGTGCTGGCGCCCTATGTGCGCCTGATCGGCGTGGAGCACGGGCCCAAGGGCGACGCGATCTCCAACTTCGACATCCGTCTCGTGCAGCCGAACGAGGGCGAGATCCCCACCGCCGGCCTGCACACCATCGAGCACGCGCTCGCCGCGCTGCTGCGCACCCGTTTCGACGGACTCATCGACATCTCGCCGTTCGGCTGCCGCACGGGTTTCCATCTGATCGCCTGGGGCGAGCCCTCCGCCGAGACCGTCGCGATCGCGATCAAGAGCTCGCTCGAGGACCTCGTCGAGCGGGTCGAGTGGGCCGACGTGCCCGGCACCGAGGCGGTGAGCTGCGGCAACTATCGCGACCACAGCCTGCACTCCGCGAAGGAGTGGGCCAGGCAGGTGCTCGATCAGGGCATCAGCCTCGACGCGTTCGATCGATCCCGCATCGCCTGAGCCCCACCCCACCTGCCCCCACCCCACCTGCCCCTGCACTGCC
>JASGDX010000229.1:0-3307 GCA_047606985.1 Leucobacter sp.
CCCGCAACCCCGGCGTGCGCCACCCCGTCGACCGCGGCGCCCCCGCCCGCGCCATCGAGTCGTCGCTCACCGCCTCCGAGCGGAGGGCCTTCCTCGGCGGCGCCGAACTCAGCCCGGCCGCAGCGGAGGCGCGCCGCAACCGCTACGCGCTCAGCCACGACGAGGTCATCGACGGCGTCACGAGCATCGCGGTGCCGCTGCGCATCGACGGCGAGCCCCCGGCGGCGGTCGCCGTCGTGCACTTCAAGCTGCCCGAGCCGCTGGACGCCGTGGTCGACGCACTGCACGACGCCGCTGAGCGCATCGCGCAGAGCTACCGCTGACGAGCCGACAGGATCCCGATCTCCCGATTCAAGCCTGCCGTAGCAGCTCGCGCCGCTCCGCCCGCCGACGCGCCTGCTCGTCGGGATCCGCGACGGGCGACGACAGCAGCAGCATCCGGGTGTATTCGTCTCTCGGATCCTCGGTCACCTGGCGTACGTCGCCGGCCTCGATGATCTCCCCGCGGTACATCACCGCGACCCGGTGGCACATGTGGCGCACCACCGACAGGTCGTGGGTGATGAAGAGGTAGGCGACCCCAGTGCGCTCCTGGATGTCGATGAGCAACTCCAGCACCTGCGCCTGCGTCGTGAGATCCAGTGCAGAGACCGGCTCGTCGCAGATGACGAGCTTCGGATCGAGCGCCAGGGCACGCGCGATCGCGACCCGCTGGCGCTGACCCCCGCTGAAGTCGCGCGGATTGCGCTCTGCCGCGTCTGAGGGCAGGCCGACCTGCTCCAGCAGGGAGCGCACGCGCCGCTGCGCGTCGCCGCGGCTGCTCCCCTGCGCGATCAGCGGCTCGCAGAGGATCTCGGAAACTGTCATCGCCGGGTTCAGGGATGTATAGGGATCCTGGAAGACCACCTGGATGTCCTTCGCCACGGAACGCCGCTGACGCCGCGGCAGACCTAGCAGGCTGCGGCCCTCGAAGCTGATCTCTCCTCCCGTCACGTCCGCGAGGCCGAGGATGGAGCGCCCGAGCGTGGTCTTGCCCGAACCCGACTCGCCGACGAGCCCGACGCACGAGCCGACCTCCACGTCGAGCGAGACGCCGTGCAGCACCTCGACCTGCTGCCTCGCGAATCGCTTGCGAGTCGTATAGGCCGCCCGGAGGCCATCGATCTGGAGCATGGGAGTCATGGGGTCTCCGTTCCGGCGTTCAGCGGCGCACGTGTCCTCTGCTCGTCGAGCAGCGAGCCCAGCAGCTCCTGGGTGTACTCGTGCTGCGGGCTGGCCAGCACCTCGCGTACGCCGCCGACCTCGACGATCGTGCCCTTGCGCATGACCGCGACGCGATCGCAGCTGTCGGCGACGACGCCCAGGTTGTGCGTCACCAGGATCACGGCCATCCCGCGCTCCCGCTGCAGGTCCCGCAGCAGGTCGAGGATCTCGGCCTGGACGGTGACGTCGAGGGCGGTGGTCGGCTCATCGGCGATGAGCAGCCGGGGCGCGCTCGCCACCGCTCCCGCGATGAGCGCGCGCTGGGCCATGCCGCCCGAGATCTCGTGCGGGTAGAGCCGGAACATCCGCTCGGGATCGGGGATGCCCACCCGATCGAGCAGTTCCAGCACCCTCGCCTTCGCCTCGACTCTGGACATACGCGCGCGGGATCGCACCCCGTGCACCAGCTGGCTCCCGACGGTCGCCAGCGGGTACAGGCTGGACATCGGCTCCTGCGGGATGTAGCCGAGCTCCGCTCCCAGGTACGCCTCCCGCCTGCGGTGGTCGAGGCCGATGAACTCGACCCCGTCCATGCGTATCGATCCGCCCGCGATCCGAGCGTTGGAGGGCAGCAGCCCGAGCACGGCGAACGCCGTCTGAGTCTTGCCCGAGCCCGACTGGCCCACGAGGCCGAGCACCTCCCCGGAACGGACGCTCAGATCGACACCGTCGACCACCCGCACCGGGTCGCCGCCGTCTCGTCCCTCGTACTCGATCCTCAGCCCGCGCACGGTGAGCAGCGCGTCCGTGGTCGTCTCGGGCGCCGCGGGATCCGCCTCGGCCTCGACCAGCGCGATCCGCGCCGAGCCGCGAGACCGCTCGCCGTCCCGCGTCGCGCTCGAGGCGTCCCGCACCGCGTTGCCGAGGAAGACGAACGAGGCGACCGTGATGCCGATCGCAGCAGCAGGCCAGAGGATGGCGGTCGGGTTGATCGCGAACTGCGCGAACGCGTCGGACAGCATGGTGCCCCAGTTCGCGTCGGTGGCGCTCGTCAGACCGATGAAGGAGAGGCCGGCTTGCACCGTCACGCCCATGCCCGCGACGAACGCCGCCGCGACGATCACCGGCGCCCGCACCACCGACAGCACGTGCCGGAAGATGATGCGCGGATCGGAGAGCCCGGACACGCGCGCCGCATCCACGTACAGCGCCTTCCGCACGCCCGATGCGAGATCCCGCACCAGCCGGAAGAAGGTGACCGAGAGCATCGCGCCGAAGGCCATCATCACGAGATTGGTGGAACTGCCCGTGACGGTGTAGAGCGCGATCAGGAAGATGATCGTGGGGAACGCCTGGATCAGCCCGAAGATCCAGGTGAGGGTCGACCCGAGCGAGCCGCCGTAGAACCCGGCGATCAGCCCGGTCGGGATGCCGATGAGCGCCGCCACCCCGGCCGACAGAAAGGCCGCGGTGAGGCTCGGCATGATGCCGTAGAGCAGCCGACTGTAGATGTCCCGGCCCGAACCGTCGCCGCCGAAGAGGTATTCGCCCCAGGGAGGAGCGTTGGTGAGTTCGAGCGCGAGCTCGTTCGGCCCGTGGGGCGCGATGACCGGCGCGAGCAGCCCGAGCGCCAGCTCGAGGAGCAGCACGCAGACGGCCGCGAGGCCGAGCGGGTTCTTCAGCACGCGGCGCAGCACGACGAACCGCCGCCGACGCGGGGAGCGGGTACCGGAGGTGTCCATGGTCACTGCCTCTTCCTCGAGTCGAGCGCGCTGTTGAGGGTGTCGATGGCGATGTTGACGATGAGCACGATGAGCACGAATACCATCACCACGCCCATGATGATCGGCACGTCGCCCTGCTGCCCTGCGGCGAGGATGTAGGTGCCGATGCCGGGCAGATTGAAGATCTTCTCGATGATCACCGCTCCGCTGATGAGGCCCACGAACTCCAGGCCGAGCACGGTGAGGCCGGGACCCGCCGCGCTCCGGAGTGCGTAGCTGAACACGATCGAGCGCTGGGAGACGCCGCGGCTGCGCAGCGTGCGCACATACTCCCTGGACAGCTCGTCGATCATCGCGCCGCGCACCTGCTGACCGACCGA
>JASGDX010000230.1:0-8523 GCA_047606985.1 Leucobacter sp.
GGCGACGCCGAGCTGCTGGGGATGCCCCGCGTGGTGGTCGTGGGTCGCGATGCGGCCGAGGGCTTCGCCGAGGTGTGGGATCGCGCCGCGGGGACCAAGGAGAAGACGGCGCTGGGCGAGGTGCCGGGGTTGTTCGGCGCGTAGGGGCGTGTCGGGTGCGTCTCGGGTTCATCTCGCGGACCGTCGCCGGAGCGTGAGGGCGTTTGGGGTGAGGATCTGCTGAGGCTCCCTGGAGTTTGCGCGGATAGGTGTGTCTTGATCCGCTGGTCGGGCGAGCGCAGCGAGTCGAAACCCGGCTCCAGCTTCGATCCACCCCTCGCTCCGCTCTGCGGGCCGAAGCCGAGCGTCACCCTTGCGCTCTTGCGCGCCTGCGCTCTTGCGCGCCTGCGCTCTTGCGCGCTTGCGCGCTTGCGCTCTTGCGCGCTTGCGCGCCTGCGCTCTTGCGCGCTTGCGCGCCTGTTCGTGATCCTCTCCGGCGGCTGTAACCGGAGGTCTCCTCCCGCAAACCGCGCTTGTCACGGCTCGGGATCGTCGCTCACATTCGCGGGCTCCGTAGCGCTCCGTGCGAGTTATCCACAGATTTTCCGGCGGCGGTTCCAGCGTCGATCGGGGGTGTTAGATTTCACCTACCCGAACAAGAACAGTCTGCTTTTCTTGTTTTGGATTCAGGCGATATCCAGCGGAGCGAGGGCTCTGCACGACCCCGAAGGGAGCCTCCTATGGCCAACATCAATGTCTCCTACAGCGAGATGGAGCAGGCCGCGACGCAGTTGGGCGCTGGTCGCGACGAGATCACGCAGAAGCTCCAGACGCTGCAGACCCAGATCGGCAATCTGGTCTCTTCGGGGTTCGTGACAGACCAGGCCTCGGGCAGGTTCAATACCGCGTACACGGAGTACACGGCGAGCGCGAACACGGTCATCGCGAAGCTGGGCGAGATCCAGACCTTCCTGACGCAGACCGCTGCCGCGCTGCGAGAGATGGACGCGCAGATCGCGTCCAAGATCAACTAGCCCGTTCCAACCGGCATGCATGCTCGACGCTCGAGGAGGTGCGATCGCAATGCCCGACCAGCTGACCATCACGGATGACGCGCTCCATGCGGCGGCGACGTCGATGGTGTCCGCTTCCGAGACGATGTCGGAGGGCAACGAAGTGGTCCCGGCGACGAATCTCGAGAGTCTCACCGGCATCGACGGAGAGGTGCGCCGGTTCCTGAACGGGCTGCAGACCGGCCGCCTGGCGCTCGCCGACGCGGCAAAGACCTCGGCAGGCGCGATCGCCGGGGTGATGAGCGACAGCGGAGAGCTGGATGCGCGGGCGGCGCAGGCGCTCTCCCCGGGCTTCGCAGTGCCGGGGGATCGACGATGACGATCCAGGTGCCGCAGGACGGGGCGACTCTGCTCGAGGGGACCCCGGTGTTCGGCGCGGTCGACGAGATCATGGCGATCGGGCTCTTCCTGCGCGATGTCTCGGAAGACGCAGTGCGCTACGTGCTGCGCGTGCAGAGCGCGGGGAGCTCCCTCGGGGAGATGACCGGCCAGAGCACGGAGCGGATCGGTGCGAAGCTGGCGGATCGCCTGCTACCCGGGGCTTCCGCCGTGCGCAATACGGCGTACCGCTCGAAGACGGCCTTCGAATCCTACGCCGTCGAGGTCCATCGGATCCACCAGGAGGCGGCCCGGGTGCAGCTGGAGACCGACAATGCGCTCGGGGTCATCCGCACCCGGGCTGCGACGATCGAGAACATCGCCGCGGCGATCCGGGTACCGGCCTCCTATTCCTGGCACGGAGGAGCTCCGACGACTATGCCCGAGCCGCGGCTCGAGGCCCAGGAACCGGACCTCGACGCGGGCCGAGCCGATGCCACGCGGCACCAGCTCCGCGCGTCGTACGAGTCCGAGTGGTCGCTCGCCTCGTCGTTCTGGCATCAGGCCGTCGAAGACGTCGACGCGGCCAAGCGGGAGTGGGAGAACCTGATCGAGGATCGCCGCAACGCGGAGCGTCGGCTGACCGGCGCGCTGAGCGACACCGCGATCGGACAGCTCCTCAGCGTGAGCGGGAGCGGCATCGCATCGCGAAGGTTCACGATCTCGGCCGGCATCGCCGGCGAGCTCTGGGGCGAGAGCACCGATGCGCCGGGCATCGAGAGCCTGACTCGGATGCTCTCGGGCGAGCTTCCGCCCGATGCGGTGGCTGCGTCCTGGGCGCGGCTGGAGGAGGAGGGCGTCGACACCGACGCGCTGCTGCGGGATTACTGCTTCGAGCTCGCAGCCCTCGACGGGCTGCCCTTCTCGGCGATGGACCGCGCCGGGCGCGCGGCGCTCGAGCACGCTCTCGACGTCGAGCATCCCGAGCAGCTGGAGGAGGCATTCCGACGGATGGGGTTCACCCCCGCCGAGATGTCCGTCGAGGACTTCAGAACGGACCTCGAAGCGGTGCGGGATGCGATGCGGAAGGCGGACAGCCTCGCAGCCGGCGACACGATCCAGCTCGTCGCCCTCGGGCGGCACGACGGAGCGGCGACCGCAGGAATTTCCATCGGGGATCTCGACGCGGCGGAGACCGTCGGAGTGTTCGTCTCCGGGATGAAGTCGAACGTTCGTGGGTTGTCGGATGCCTTTGGAGCATTCAGATCGATGCGCGAGGACGATGCGGACATGGCGATGGTGACCTGGGTCGGCTACCGGGCCCCCGGTCTCCCCGGGGAGACTCTCCAGAGCCGCGCCGATGCGGGCGGACTTCGGCTCGCGTCGTTCCTCGACGGGATCGCCGTGCGGCGCCGGGACGATCCCATCCATCGTTTCGTGCTGCTCGGCCACTCGTACGGCACGAACGTCGGCGCGGAGGCGCTGAAGAGCACGCAGGCGCGGGTCAATGCCTTCGTGACGATCGGCTCGGCCGGCCTGAAATACGGCACGACGGCCGAGCAGCTGGGCGTCGACGAGATCCACGCGACGCACGCCGCCGGCGACGGCATCGCCCAGACGATCGGCCAGCACGTGCATTTCCGCACGAGGCGCGACGGCGGCGGCTTCTACGAGGCACGCGTCGATCCGCGTGATCTGGAGGGCGCGCGCGAGTTCTCCTCGGAGAAGACCGCTGACGGGGAGGCGGTGACGATGCACAACCTGGTGAGGCCGATCGAGTGGGGACCGGAGGGCTCGGCGCTGCAGCGGCTGGCCGACGATCTGGACGGCACGGCTGCGGCCGACGAGATCGGCTATCTGGACCCGAAGTCGAGCACAGTGTCCGAGCTCGGGAAGATCATGAGAGACGAGTGGCGATGACGACGAGAATGGGGACGGTAGCGCTGGTGCTGTTCCTGGCGTGCGCTGCGGCCTTGACGGGGTGCGACAGCCGATCGATGGTTGCAGAGCCGGCGGAGAAGGACGCGTCTGGCGCGACCGCGAGCGAGGCGCTGGGTCTGACCCTGGAAGCGCAGTACGAACTCGCGGGCGATCGCTACCGCGAGCTGAACGACCGGCTCGCCGCACTGCAGTCGGAGGTGTTCGACGACGAGTGGCTGGACGGATCGGTGAGCTCCGAGGTCGTCCCCGGACTGGGGTACGCCCTGGGAGGGGGACTGGAGAGCGACACCCGGGAGAACAGCTACTACTTCACCGCGAGCCGCTGGCACGGAAGCGATCAGGACCTGAAGCCCCTTGTTCATGAGATCGCCCGGTCGTGGGAGGCGCGGGGGTGGGAAGTCGCAGAGGAGACAAGCCAGGTGAACGGCGAGGTCCGCGCGGTCGCCACGACCGACGACGGGTTCTGGTTCTCAGCGAGCGAGGAAAGGGGGCGGCTCGAGCTAACCGGCGATACGCCGGTGTACTGGGGCTCCCAGTTGGCCTTGATGGAGGCGATCGCGGAGCGGCGCGATGCCGAAACGGAGGCCGGCGCGACCTGGGACACCGCTGACCGGGATGAGAAGGGCCACGCGTATCGCCTGCCCGGCGTGTACCGGCCGTTCCCGGCCTGGGACGCCGTCCCCGTCGGCCGGGACGACGAACCATGAAGCTCCGGGTGACCCTCGAGCTCCCGCGGGGCGGCGGGCGCGACATCACGCTCTCCTGCGACGTCACCACGACGGTGGCCGACACCGCCCGCGCGCTCATTCGCGCCGGGGTGTGCGGGGATCCCGAGATCGAGGAGATCGCACGGGGGCGGATCGCGCCGGTGACCCTCCGGGGCAGGGCCAGCGCGACTTCCGCGATCCGTCTGCTCGATCCCGGCTCGCCCATCGCCGCATCCGGCCTGCAATCCGGGTGGCTCATCGAGCCGGTGCTGGAGTTCGGAGGCCATGGCACGGGTGAGCGCCTCGTCGAGGTCGCCGCCTACGCGGAGGTGCTCTCCGGACGTCACGCCGGCGTGGTCTACAGCCTGGTCGCCGGAGCGAACCTGATCGGACGGGACCGGGGCTGCCGCGTGCATCTGAACGATGCGAGCGTCTCCCGCCGCCACGCCGTCGTCGAGATCACGGCCGGAGAGCCCGGGACCGGAAGGGCGAGTCTGGTGCTCCGCGATCTCGGCTCAGCGAACGGGGTGCGGGTCGATGGTCGGGCGGTTTCCGAACTCCGGTTCGACGAGCCGTCCCGCGTCACCCTGGGCGGCGTCGATCTGCGCATCGTCCCCGGCCCCTCCATCACAGGAGAACCCCTCCGGCCCTCGCAGCGGGTCCTCCACATCCGCTCCCCTCGGGTCGCCCCGAGCTTTCCCGCATCGGAACGCGAACTCCCCGCGCCGCCCGCTCCCACTCCGCACGGCCGGATCCCCGTGCTCGCGCTGCTCGCTCCGATGCTCATGGGCGGAGCGATGTACGCGATCACGGGGTCGCCGATGAGCCTGATGATGGCGGCGTTCTCGCCGCTCATGATGATCGGCTCCTGGCTCGATGGGCGAGCCGGTGGAAAGCGCAGGCTGAGCCGGGAGCTCCGGCGGTTCGAGGAAGGCATGAGCGCCGAACGCGTCGAGCTGAGCGAGCTCCGTGCCCGGGAGATCGCGACTCGCGCGGGTGAGACTCCCGAGCTGGTCGAGATCGCAGCGGCCGTCATCGAGCGCGGAGCGCTCCTCTGGACGCGCAGGCCCGAGCATCGATCCTTCCTCGAGGTACGCTTCGGCGAAGGATCCCTGCCCAGCCGCACCGCGCTCGTGCTGCCTCCGCGCGGGGACATCGAGCGGGAGCCGTGGGAGATGCTGCGGGATCTCGCCGGGGAGTTCGGTGAGATCGCCCCCGTTCCGGTGCTCGAACGCCTCGACCGCTGCGGATCCATCGGGATCGCCGGCGAGCGGCTCTGGGCCGAGGGCATGGCCCGTTCGATCGTGCTGCAGCTCGTCGGCCTCCACTCGCCCGCCGAGCTCGCGCTCGCCTGCTTCGCCGGCACCGGGCAGGTCGCGGAGTGGTCCTGGCTCAAATGGCTGCCGCACGTCGGAGCGGTGACCGGCCCGATCCCCGTCCCGCAGCTCGCCGACACCTCTGAGGGTGCGACTCGACTGCTGATCGCGCTCGAGGAGCTGATCGAATGCCGACTGTCGGGCGCGGGATCCCGAGGCTCCGCGCGATCCCATCTCGACCCGTCCGAGCGCAACGACGCCGATCAGGGCGAAGCCGTGCGGGAGCTTCCCATCACTCCCGCGGTGGTGGTGCTGGTGCTCGACGGCAGCCGGGCGGATCCGTCGCGGCTCATCGCGCTGGCCGAGCAGGGCCCCGACGCGGGAGTCCACCTCGTCTGGGTCGGTCGCGAGCGCGCGCTGCTGCCGGCGACCTGCCGCACCTTCGTCGAGCTCGACCGCGCGCACGGCAGCGTCGGCTTCGTACGCAGCGGCACCACCGTCCCCCTGATCCGGCCGGAGTTCGTCGAGGCTCCTGAGGCGATCGAGCTGGCACGCAGGCTCTCGCCCGTCGAGGATGCAGCCTCTCGGGTGCTCGACGAGAGCGACCTGCCGAAGGCCGTGCAGCTGCGCGAGCTGCACGGCATCGATCTGCTCGGGGGCGGGCGTCCGATCGTGCAGTCGTGGGAGGCCTCCGGAACGCTCGTCTCCCAGTGGCGTCCCGGGATGGAACGGGAACCCGTCTCGCTCGCCGCGGTCGTGGGGCAGGGGGCCGACGGGATCGCGACCATCGACCTCCGCTCGCACGGCCCGCACGCGCTCGTCGGAGGCACGACCGGCGCTGGGAAGTCGGAATTCCTGCAGACCTGGATCATGAGCATGGCGGCCCGCGTGAGTCCGGACCGCCTCACCTTCCTGCTCGTGGACTACAAGGGAGGCGCGGCGTTCGCCGAGTGCATCGATCTGCCCCATGCAGTCGGCCTCGTCACCGACCTCGGCCCGCACCTCGTGCGCCGCGCCCTCGCCTCGCTGCGCGCCGAACTGCGCCACCGCGAGGAACTGCTCGCGCGGCACGGGGCGAAGGATCTCGTCGCCATGGAGCGGCGCTCAGATCCCGCGGCCCCGCCGGCGCTGGTCATCGTCATCGATGAATTCGCCGCGCTCGCGACCGAGGTGCCCGAGTTCGTCGACGGCGTCATCGACATCGCTCAGCGCGGACGCTCGCTCGGACTGCACCTCATCATGGCGACGCAGCGTCCCGCCGGTGTGATCAAGGACAACCTGCGCGCCAACACCAACCTGCGCATCGCGCTGCGCATGGCCGACGAATCCGACAGCATCGATGTCGTCGGTGTGAGGGATGCCGCCTTCTTCGACGCGGATACACCCGGCCGAGGGGCGGTGAAGATCGGACCGGGCAGGATCGACCACTTCCAGACCGGCTACCTGGGCGGCCGGGCATCGGCCGCCGCTCCCGGATCCCGCATCGCGATCAGATCGCTCGAATTCGCTGAGGGCGAGCCCTGGACCATTCCGCCCGAGCATCGTCCCTTCCGGTCTGCGCGAGCCGAGCCGCCGCGCGACATCGAGGCGCTCAGAGACGGAATCGTCGAGGCCGCGCGCATCGCGGGCGTCTCACCGCCTCGGAGGCCGTGGCTCGACGCGCTCCCTCGACTCCTGCGCCTCGACGAGATCGGGGCGCTCGCCGTCGATGCAGATCTTGCAGGCGAGGACGAGCGAGCGGACGCGGGAGATCCCGCCGTGGGCGCAGGGTCGAAAGGCGACGCCGTCGCGATCGGTCTGCGGGACGAGCCGGCCTCTCAGGCTCGGCGGCCGGTGCGCATCGACCTCGAGGACGTCGGCAACGTCGCCTTCGTCGGTGCGAGCGGAACCGGGAAGACCAGCGCACTCATCACACTGGCAGCATCGCTCAGCGCGGGTACGGTCGCCCTCCCCGTGCACCTCTACGCCATCGACGCGGCGGGTGGCGCCCTCGGCGCGCTCGCCGCGCTGCCCACGGTGGGCGCCGTCGCACCGCTCTCCGATCCGGAGCTGACGGGGCGGGTGCTGCGGCACGTGCTCGCTCTCATCGCCGAGCGCGGTCCTCGGTACGCTGCGGCGAGGGCCGGCGGACTCGCCGCCTTCCGGCGGAGACCCGAGGGGCGGCTCGAGCCGCGGATCGTGCTCATGATCGATGGGTTCGCGGCATTCAGGCAGGCCACGGAGGCGCTCGGCGGATCCGAATCGCCGCTCCAGCAGCTGAGCGAGATCATGATGACCGGCCGCGCCGTCGGCGTTCACGTCGTACTGACGGCGGATCGGCCGGCCTCCGTGCCGGCCGCGATGTCGTCGAGCCTGCAGCGGCAGTTCGTGCTCCGCCTCGCCAATCCGCACGATTACGGATATCTCGGAGTGAAGGGCGATGCGCTCGAAGAGGCTCCTCCGGGGCGGGCGCTGATCGCGGGCGCCCCAGAGGAGATCCAGCTCGCCCTGCTGGGCGGGGAGCCCGAGCTCGCCGGGCAGGCGAGCGCGCTCGAAGAGCTCGCCGCGTCGTTGAGAGAGCGGCGCGTGTCGCGCGCCGTGGAGGTTCGCAACGCCCCCGGGATCGTGCCGCTCGATGATCTTCCCGCGGAGTCCGGCGGACGCCCCGTCTACGGCATCGACACCCGCGGCTTCGAGCCGGTGTCGATGCCGACGAGCGGCATCGCCGTGATCTCGGGGCCCGCGGGATCGGGCCAGTCTACCGCCGCGCTCGCCTGCGTCCGGGCGCTCGAGCGCTGCGCCGCCGCCCGGGGTGAACGAGTGGAGAAGATCCTGCTGACGTTCGCGGCCGAGGGCCTCGGCGCGTTCGGTGCCTGGGACCGGGCGGCCCAGGGCGAGGAGCAGGTGCGCGAGCTCGCCGGGGAGCTGGTGATCGCGCTGGGCGGGCGGCCCGTTCGCGTACCGGGAGGGCTTCCGGGGGAGGGCGCGGGCATCGGCGGCCCGATCGGCGGCGGCCCGATCGGCGGCGGTGAGGAGGGCAGCATCGGGTTGGTTGGCGACAGCGGGATCGCGGCCGATCCCGTTCGCGCGGAGGCGCCGAGGGGCGAGGCGGGGACCGAGTCTCCTCGGGTGGTGTTTCCCTCACCGGGTAAGCGCGGCGTGATCGTGGTGGAGCGTTCGGCGGACGCGGAGGGGACGGAGGCGATGCCA
>JASGDX010000231.1:0-5237 GCA_047606985.1 Leucobacter sp.
CTTCCACGCGGCAGCGCTCATCCACGACGACGTCATCGACCGCTCGGACACCCGCCGCGGTCGCCCGTCGGCGCACCGCCTGTTCTCCGCGATGCACCGGCAGCACGGCTGGCGCGGAGCCTCCGACCATTTCGGCCTCGCCGGAGCCATCCTGCTCGGCGACCTCCTGCAGTCGTGGGCCGACGAACTGTTCCAGAGCGCCTGCGACGCCGTGCCCGACCGGGCGGCCGCGCGCCGAGCCCGCGAGCACTTCAACCGCATGCGCAGCGAGGTGGCCGTCGGCCAGTACCTCGACGTGCTCGAGGAGCAGCAGCCGGTCTTCGCCCCGCACGCCGAGCAGCTCGAGCGCTCCACCAGGGTGCTCGTCTACAAGTCGGCGAAGTACAGCGTGGAGGCACCGCTGCTCATCGGCGCCGCGCTCGCCGGCGCCGCGGACGAGCAGGAGCGCGGTCTCATCGACTTCGGCCTCCCCGTCGGGGTCGCCTTCCAATTGCGCGACGACGTGCTCGGCGTCTTCGGGGACGAGGAGCTCACTGGCAAGCCCACCGGCGACGACCTCGCCGAGGGCAAGCGCACCGTGCTCGTCACCCTCGCCAGGGAGAACCTGCCCGGTACGCAGCGCCGCATCTTCGACGATCTGCTCGGCAGCGAGCTCGACGGGGAGCAGGTGACCATCCTGCAGCGCACCATCCGTGAGAGCGGAGCCGTCGAGCGCGTCGAGGAGATGATCACCCGCAACGTCGAGCGCGCCACCGAGTCGCTGCGGCGCGCTCCGATCAGGCCCGAGGCGGCCGAACAGCTCATACGGCTCGCCGGGCGCGCGGCCCGCCGCGCGTTCTAGAGCGTCGGATCAGAACGCGAGGGCCTGCGTCGCACGGCGCACGGCGCTCTTGCGGCCCGCGTGCAGCGCGTCGATCGGGCGCTCCCCCAGCTCCTCGTTCTCGGCGAGCAGCCAGGCCACGGCCTCGTCGTCGCCGAAGCCGGCGTCGAGCAGCACCAGCAGCGTGCCGCGCAGCGGGGGCAGCGGATGATCGTCCTGCACGAACTCGGCGGGCACCTTGAGCACGCCGTCGACGCGCACCGCGGCGAGCTGGTGGTCCTCGATCAGGCGGTGGATCTTGCCCGGCGCGAGACCGAGGCGCTCGACGAGCTCGGGAACCGTGAGGAAGGGCGTGTCGGGTGCGATGTTCTCTGGCACGCTTCAACTCTGCCAGCGTCTCGCCGCGATCGCAACGCGACGTGCTCCGAGCCGATCCGCGGCGTCACGGCGCGCGCTGGGCGAATCCCCGCCCGACTTCCGTAGACTCTCGTCGTGACCTCTGCGCCTGCCGACCCGCTGATCGGGCGAACGCTCGACGGCCGATACGCGATCCGCTCGCGCATCGCCAGGGGCGGCATGGCGATGGTCTACCTCGCGAACGACCTGCGGCTCGAGCGCCGCGTCGCCGTCAAGGTGATGCACGAGCACCTCGCCGAGGACGAGAACTTCACCCGCCGCTTCGAGCAGGAGGCGCGCAGCGCGGCGCGGCTCTCCCACCCCAATCTCGTCAACGTCTTCGACCAGGGGCACGACCTCGGCCGCACCTACCTGGTCATGGAGTACCTCCCCAGCATCACGCTGCGCGAACTGCTGAAGCAGCAGCAGCGCCTCACGGCCGAGCAGGCGCTCGAGATCGGCGAGGCCGTGCTCGCCGGCCTCGCCGCCGCGCACCAGGCCGGCATCGTGCACCGGGACCTCAAGCCCGAGAACGTGCTGCTGGCCGACGACGGCCGCATCAAGCTCGGCGACTTCGGCCTGGCGCGCGCGGTCAGCGCCAACACCACCACCGGCCAGGCCCTTCTCGGCACGATCGCCTATCTCTCCCCCGAGCTCGTGACCCGCGGGGTGGCCGACGCGCGCAGCGACATCTACGCCTTCGGCATCCTGATGTACGAGATGCTCACGGGGTCGCAGCCCTTCACGGGCGAGCAGCCCATGCAGATCGCCTACCAGCACGCCCACTCCGAGGTGCCGGCCCCGTCGCTCAAGAGCCCGGAGGCCACGCCGGAGCTCGATGAGCTGGTGCGGTGGACCACGCAGCGGGATCCCGAGCTGCGCCCCATCGATGCCGGCGAGGCGCTCGAGTTCCTGCGGCCGCTGCGCCACGGCGGGACTCCTGCCGCCTCCACGAGGGTGCTGCCCGCGCTCGACGCCGAGTTCCCCACCCCATCGACCACCGTGCTCGACGAGGCGCAGCAGCAGGCATTGCAGGAGCCCGCTCCCCCGGCGGACGCCCCGGCCGAGGACCCCGCTCCCGAGCCGCCCGTCACCCCCCTCGAGCGCGCCGCCGAGGGGGAGCATGCGAGAGGCCGGCGCGGACGCGTCGTCGCCGTGCTGCTGGTGCTGCTCGTCGCACTCGCGGGCGGAGCGGGCTGGTGGTTCGGGCAGGGTCCGGGATCGCAGGTCGCAGTGCCGGATGTCGCCGGCGCCGAGATGGATTCCGCCCAGGCCCTCCTCGAGGAGCGCGAGCTGGTGGTCGAGGTCTTCGACTGCTCGAGCCTCGAGGTGCCCGCCGGGCAGGCCGCGCGCACGGAGCCGGAGGCCGGCACCCGGCTCGACCGCGGCAGCGCGGTGCGGCTCTGCCGATCCACGGGTCCCGAGCTGAAGCCGGTGCCGACCATCGCCGGGCTGACGCTCGACGAGGCGCAGCGGGTGATCGAGGACGCCGGCTTCCAGGTGGGCGACATCGACCGCCGCTTCCGCGACGAGGCGGAGGACACGGTGGTCGCCGCGCTCGACGCCGACGGCGAGGCGCTCGGCGAGACCTACCCCGAGCAGAGCCCGGTGAACCTCGTGGTCTCGGTCGGGCCGCTGCCCGATGTCGCCGGCCTCACCGAGAAGGCCGCGCGCTCGGCCCTCGAGAAGCACGAACTGGTCGTCCAGGACGATCTGAACCTCAGAGCCTTCACCGACGATGTCGAGAAGGGACACGTGATCTCGCTCCGCACGGACACCGATCCCGTGCGCCCCGGAGACCCCGTTGGCCTGGACGTCTCGCAGGGCGCGCTCCCCGACGTCGCCGACCTGGAGGAGGACAAGGCCGTCGACCGTCTCGCCGATGCCGGGCTGACCGTCGATCCCGGCCTGCGCCAGGAGGCGTACCACGACGACATCCCCGAGGGTCACGTCATCTCGATCATTCCCGCAGCCGATCCGGTGCGTCCCGGAGACGCCGTCGGCTTGCAGGTCTCGCTCGGCCCCGAGCTGTTCGAGGTGCCCGACGTCGCGGGCATGCCGCTGCAGGACGCGATGGACACCCTCGTGGCCGCCGGGTTCCAGCCGTCCACCCTCGTGCCCGACGCCCTCCGCGGCCTGGCCACGGCCACCGGCACTGAGCCGGGCGCCGGCGAGCGGGCGCGCAAGGGCGCCGAGATCCGCGTCCGCAGTACGATCTCGCTGTAGTGCGGGGCTCCGCCGGTCAGCGGACGAGCCGCTTGAGCTCCTCGGCGACCTGGAAAGCCAGCTCGAGCGACTGCATGTGGTTGAGGCGCGGATCGCACAGCGATTCGTAGCGGGTCTCGAGCGCGGCCTCGTCGATGTTCTCCGAGCCGCCCAGGCACTCCGTGACGTCGTCGCCGGTGAGCTCGACGTGGATGCCGCCTGGGAAGGTGCCCGCCTCGCGATGCGCCTCGAAGAAGCCGCGCAGCTCGTCCATCACGTCGTCGAAGCGGCGCGTCTTGTAGCCGGTCGAGGTGGTGATGCCGTTGCCGTGCATGGGGTCGGTGACCCACAGCGGCGTCGCCCCGGCGTCGCGCACCCCGGCGAGCAGCGCGGGCAGCACATCGCGGATCTTGCCTGCCCCCATTCGGGTGATGAAGGTGAGGCGACCCGGCTCGCGCTCGGGATCGAGCTTGTCGATGAGCCGCATGGCGTCGTCGACAGTGGCGGTCGGCCCCAGCTTCACGCCGATCGGGTTGCGCACCCGCGACAGGAACTCGACGTGCGCGCCGTCGAGCTCGCGCGTGCGCTCGCCGATCCACAGCATGTGGCCCGAGGTGTCGTAGAGGTCGCCCGTGCGCGAGTCGACGCGCACGAGGGGGCGCTCGTAGTCGAGCAGCAGCGCCTCGTGGCTCACGTAGAACTCGGTCTGCGACAGCGCGGCGCTCTCGACGCCGCATGCCGACATGAACTTCAGCGCGCGGTCGATCTCGGCCGCGAGCGACTCGTAGCGCTGGTTGGCCGGGTTCGAGACGAAGCCCTGGTTCCAGGCGTGCACCTGGCGCAGATCGGCGAAACCGCCCTGCGTGAACGCGCGGATGAGGTTGAGCGTCGAGGCCGACACGTGGTATCCCCGCACCAGGCGCTGCGGATCGGCGGTGCGCGACTCGGGGGTGAACTCGTAGCCGTTGACGAGGTCGCCGCGGAACGCGGGCAGCGTCACCTCGTCGCGGGTCTCGGTGTCGCTGGAGCGCGGCTTCGCGAACTGGCCGGCCATGCGCCCGACCTTGATGACCGGCATCGAGGCGCCGTAGGTGAGCACCACGGCCATCTGCAGCAGCGTCTTCACCCGGTCGCGGATCTTGTCGGCGGTGGCCGCCTCGAAGGTCTCGGCGCAGTCGCCGCCCTGCAGCAGGAAGGCCTCGCCTCGGGCCGCGGCCGCGAGGCGCGCGCGCAGCTGATCGGCCTCGCCCGCGAACACGAGGGGCGGTTGGGAGGCGAGCTCGGCGCAGGCCGCGGCGACGGCTGCGGGATCAGGCCAGGTCGGCTGCTGCTTCGCCTCGCGCAGGCGATACGCATCCAGCTCCGCGAACGCGGATGATGCAGCAGTGTCGGTGGTCTGGATCGTCATCAGCTTCTTCCGGATCCTTCGTGCGAAGTAGGGGCGGGCGGGCGTCGCGGCCGAAGGCCGCAACCCTCCCAGCCTACTAGCCGCGGGCCCTCGCCCGGGCGGTTCAGCGGTTGCGTACGCTCGAGGCGTACACGTCGACGTACTGCTGGCCGCTCAGCCGCTGGATCTCGAGCATGATCTCGTCGGTCACGCTGCGCAGCACGAAGCGGTCGGCGCTCATGCCCTGGAAGCGGCTGAAATCGAGCGGCCTGCCGATGACGGTACCGATACGGCGGATCCTGGGGATCTTCACGCCGATGGGCATCGCCTTCTCCGTGTCGATCATCACGGCTGGCACCACGAGCGCCCCCGACTCGAGCACGAGCCGGGCGACGCCGGTGCGTCCGCGGTACAGCCTGGCGTCCGGGC
>JASGDX010000232.1:0-5641 GCA_047606985.1 Leucobacter sp.
CCGGGTGGTGCTGCTGTTCCGCGACGCCGACGCGGAACCGAGGAGGCGCCGCGTCCGGTTCGCGGCCTGTCCCGGAGAGGCACTGTCGGCCGTGCGCCGGCTCGGTGAGATCCCTCGGGCGGTCGCGGTGCGCCGACTGCGCACCGGGGGGGCGATTCGCTGAGGGCTTCGAACCGAGCGGATCGCGAGGGCGCCCGTGCCGGTGCGGTACTGTGACTGCCACACCCTCAGCCAGCAGTGACGCGACCGGAAGGCGACCATGAGCGAATCATTCGAGTTGATCGAGGCCAGCATCGAGGATGTGCTCGACGCTCTGCGCAGCGGAGAGATCACGAGCCGCTGGCTCACCGAGCGCTACCTGGCGCGCATCGAGGCCTACGATCAGGGGCCCGACGGCCTGCACGCCGTGGTCGTGCCGAATCCGCACGCGCTCGACGAGGCCGACGAGTCGGATCGCCGCTGGGCCGCGGGCGAGGCCCGGCCGCTCGAGGGCGTGCCGTTCACGGTGAAGGACTCGTACATGGTCGAGGGCCTCACGGTGGCTTCGGGATCGCCGGCGTTCAAGGACCTCGTGGCGCAGTGGGACGCGTTCTCGGTGGCGAAGCTGCGCGAGGCCGGCGCGGTGCTGATCGGCAAGACGAACATGCCGCCCATGGCCGATGGCGGCATGCAGCGCGGCGTCTACGGCCGCGCCGAGAGCCCGTACAACCGCGACTACCTGGCGGCGGCCTACGCGTCCGGCTCGTCGAACGGCTCGGGCGTATCGACCGCGGCGAACCTCGCGGTGTTCGGCATGGGGGAGGAGACGGTCTCGTCGGGCCGCAGCCCCGCCTCCAACAACGGTCTCTGCGCGTACACGCCGAGCTGGGGCATCCTGAGCATTCGCGGCAACTGGCCGCTCTTCCCGGCGCGCGACGTGGTGGTGCCGCACACCCGCTCCGTGCCCGACATGCTGCGCCTGCTCGACGTGCTCGTGCAGGACGATCCGATCACCCGCGGCGACTTCTGGCGCAACCAGCAGGCGGTCGAGCTGCCGAAGCCGAGCGAGCACCGGCCGGCCTCTTACCTCGACGTCGCCGATCCCGATGCGCTCAAGGGGAAGCGCTTCGCGGCGCCCCGCATGTACCTGGGCGAGGATCCGAACTTCCCGATCGCGGTGCGGCCGTCGGTGCTCGAGCTGTGGGAGGGCGCGAAGGCGCGCCTCGAAGAGCTGGGCGCCGAGGTCGTGATCACAGACTTCCCGCTCATCGAGCGCTACGAGGGGGATCGCCCCGGCCAGGAGAACGTCGGCGCGCTGGGCGTGCTGCCCGAAGGGTGGATGGACACCGAGTTCACCGACTTCCTCGCCTACGGCTGGGACGACTTCCTGAAGGCGAACGCGGCCAGCCGCTCGGAGCGAAGCGGAGCTTCGCGCGGCGATGCGGCCGAGCGCGCCTCGCGCTCGGCCGACGGGCGGAGCCCGGAGGAACCTGCACCTCCGATCTACTCGTCCTTGGCAGAAGTCGATCCCGATCAGATCTTCCCGCAGCCCCCAGGCACGCTGCCCGATCGCTACGAGGAGGTCGAGGACTACGCGAACCGCTACCGCGCCACCGTCGCCTACGCGAAGGCCGGGATCCCGGATCCGCGCGAGCGGCCCGATTTCGCCGACGGCCTGCGCGCGCTGGTGCGGCTGCGCGAGGAGCTGCTCGAGAGCTGGCTCGCGGAGAACGGTTTCGATGGCGTCGTGTTCCCGGCGAACGCCGATGTGGGGCGCGAGAATGCGGAGCGGGATCCCGCGGCGGCCGATCACGCCTGGTCGAACGGCGTGTTCTTCTCGAACGGCAACTACGCGCTGCGCCACCTCGGCATCCCGAGCGTGACGGTGGCGATGGGGCTGATGAGCGACATCGGCATGCCGGTCGGCCTCACCTTCGCCGGGGCCGGCTACAGCGACCCGCGGCTGCTCGCCTACGCCGCCGCCTTCGAGGCGGGTGGGTCCGGCACCCTGCGCCGTCCGCCGGCGTCGACGCCCGCGCTGCCCGAGGATCGCCCCTCCGCCTGACCTGACCTGGCCCTGGCTACACTCCGCCCGGCCCAGTCCCAACCCCGAACCGGGGACAGGAATGGTCGCTTCCCGCGCAGGGAAGCGACCATTTTCGTCCCCGATTCCGAGGGAAGGAAGCGGGGACCGGGCGCGAGCGCCATGCGCGACCGGAGCAGTGGAGGGATCCGAGGGCGACAGGGAGTGCTCGCCCGGAGCGCGGGGATGGCGCTCGGCGCGGCGCTCATCGCGTCCGGCGCGATCGGGGCGGCCCCGCTCGTCGCAGCGGCCCAGACCCCTGCGAGCATCCGGTCCGCGGTCGAGGGATCCGCGGACGCGCGTTCCTTCACCGACGTGCCGGCGTCGCACCGGTTCTTCGCCGACATCTCCTGGCTCGCCGAGCGGGGCATCACGACGGGGAATGCGGATGGGTCGTTCGCGCCGAAGCGTGCGGTGACCCGTGAGGCGATGGCGGCGTTCCTCCACCGCTACGACACCCGGTTCGGGGAGTAGCGCGGAGCGCAGGACGGGAGGCCGGGCCGGATCGCGGGATCGGGCCCGCCCGCCCGCCTTTCCGGCGTGCGCGCCGCGGCGGGGACGATGAGGACCAGGCGTTTCCGCCCAGAGTCCGCGCGAGCGACCGCAGCCGGAGCTACTCGGCGTTCGGCAGCCGGATCGGCTCCGTGATCGGCTCGAAGCGGTCCACGCTGATGGCGAGCCGGCGCAGCAGCACCGCGAGCCGTTCGCGCTCGGAGCGCGGCAGCCCGCCGAGCAACCGCTCCTCGGCGTCGCTCAGGCGCGTCATGGCGGCGTCGACGAGCGTGAGCCCCAGCGGCGTCATCTCCACGAGCACGCCGCGGCCGTCGTTGGGATCGGTGAGGCGGCGCACGAGCTCGCGCTCCACCATGCGATCGATGCGGTTGGTCATGGTGCCGCTCGACACCATGGTCTGCTGCACGAGCACCTTGGGGCTCTGCGTGAACGGGGCGCCGCTGCGGCGCAGCACGGCGAGCACGTCGAACTCCCAGGATGCGAGGCCGGATCGCTCGAAGGCGCGCGCGCGGGCCCGGTCGACGTGCTTCGCGATGCGCCAGAGCCGCGAGAACACTGTCAGCGGGGCCAGGTCGAGATCGGGGCGCTCCCGTCCCCATGCGGCGATGATCCGGTCGACCTCGTCCTCGTGCTTCATCCCTCCATTATCGAGGCTGACCCCCTTGCGGCGCGACCCGTCGAGCGTCTCGCAGAGCGTGAGGGCCGCGGGATCTGGCAGACTTGAGGGGTGCCCTGGCGGGCACGGTCCGCCTTGGTGTAATGGCAGCACGACAGCCTTTGGAGCTGTGAGGTCTAGGTTCGAGTCCTAGGGGCGGAGCGAGCATCGGCGAAGCGGCGCTTCGCCGGCTCGCTCTGTCTGCGCTCACCGGCGCAGACAGAGATGAGTGAAGCGAAGCCTCTCCGTGCGCGGAGAGCGAGCCCACTCCGAAAACGGTGCCGAGAGGCGCTGATCCGGGAACAGTTCCGGTACCGGGTACGACAAGGAGAACACACCATGCCAGAACGCTCGCTCGCAGTCGTCATCCTCGCGGCGGGTCGGGGCACCCGCATGAAGTCCTCGGTGCCGAAGGTGCTGCACCGCATCGGCGGCCGCTCGCTCATCGCCCACGTGCTCGACACCGCGGCCGGCCTGTCGCCCGAACGGGTGCTCGCGGTGGTGCGGCACGAGCGGGATCGGGTCGCCGAGGCGATCATCGACCACGCGCCAGACACGGTCATCGTCGATCAGGACGCGGTGCCGGGCACCGGTCGTGCGGTGGAGCAGGCGCTCGAGGCGCTGCCCGAGGACTTCGAGGGCTCGGTCGTGGTGCTGTCGGGCGACGTGCCGCTGATCGATGCGGCGACGCTCGACCGCCTCGTGGAGGGGCACCTCGAGGGCGGGCGGGCGATGACGATGCTCTCCGCGGTCTTCGAGAACCCCACCGGTCTCGGGCGCATCCTGCGCGATCCGTGCGGCGCGGTGACCGGCATCGTCGAGGAGAAGGACGCCGACGAGGCCCAGCGCCGCATCACCGAGATCAACGGCGGCGTCTACGTGTTCGCGCGCCGCGCGATCGAGGCCGCTCTCGCCGAGATCGGCACGGACAACGCGCAGGGGGAGAAGTACCTCACCGACGCGGCGGCCCGCATCCTCGCGAGCGGCGGCGGCGTCGAGGCGGTCGCGACCGACGATCCCTGGATCATCGCCGGTGTCAACGACCGCGCCCAGCTGGCGGAGGCCGGCCGGGAGCTGAACGCCCGCATCGTACGCGCGCATCAGCGGGCGGGTGTGACGATCCAGGATCCCGCGACCACCTGGATCGACGCCGACGTCTCCATCGGGCCCGATGCGGAGATCCTGCCCGGCACCTTCCTGCACGGCGCCACCTCCATCGCCTCCGGAGCGGTGATCGGCCCCGACACCACGCTCGTCGACTGCGAGGTGGGCGAGGACGCGCGGATCCGCCGCAGCGAGGCCACGCTCGCCGTGATCGGCCCCCGCGCCGACGTCGGGCCGTTCGCCTACGTCCGTCCGGGCACCGAGCTCGGCGAGCGGGGCAAGGTCGGCGCCTTCGTCGAGACCAAGAACGCCCGCATCGGCGCGGGCAGCAAGGTGCCGCACCTCAGCTATGTCGGCGATGCGACGATCGGATCGGACAGCAACATCGGCGCGGGCACCATCTTCGCCAACTACGACGGTGTGAAGAAGCACCAGACGCAGGTGGGCGACGCGGTGCGCATCGGGTCGAAGAACGTGCTCATCGCTCCCGTTACGATTGAGGACGGCACGTACACGGCCGCAGGCACGGTCGTGCGGAAGAACGTCCCCTCGGGATCGCTGGCGCTGAACGTGGCGCCGCAGCGCAACATCGAGGGGTGGGTGTCCGAGCACCGGTCGGGCACCAGCACCGCGGAAGCGGCGGAACGATCCACTACGGCGAAGGACGGCGGGAAGTAGCACACATGAGCAAGATCGAGATGGCGGGCCAGAAGAAGCTCGTCCTCATCACGGGCCGGGCCTATCCCGAGCTGGCCGAGCAGGTGGCCGCCGAGCTCGGCGCCGAACTCGTCCCGACCGACGCGCGCACCTTCGCCAACGGCGAGCTGTACGCGCGCTTCGACGAGAGCGTGCGCGGCTCCGACGCGTTCGTGATCCAGTCTCATACCAACCCCATCAACGAGTGGCTCATGGAGCAGCTCATCATGGTCGACGCGCTGAAGCGCGCCTCGGCCAAGCGCATCACCGTGGTCGCGCCGTTCTACCCCTACTCCCGCCAGGACAAGAAGGGCCGCGGCCGCGAGCCCATCTCCGCACGCCTCGTCGCCGACCTCTTCAAAGCGGCGGGCGCCGACCGCATCATGTCGGTCGACCTGCACGCGCCCCAGATCCAGGGCTTCTTCGACGGCCCGGTCGATCACCTCTTCGCCATGCCGGTGCTGCTCGACCACTTCAAGAAGACCATCGACCGCGACGACATCACGGTGGTGTCGCCCGACATGGGCCGCGTGCGCGTGGCCGACGTATGGAGCGACAAGCTGGGCGCGCCGCTCGCCATCATCCACAAGCGCCGCGACCCGAGCGTGCCC
>JASGDX010000233.1:0-3972 GCA_047606985.1 Leucobacter sp.
GCGGATCCGGCTACCTCTCTGCCTGCACGGCCGGCCTGCCGACCGCGGCGACGAGCACGGCGATGCGGTCCTTCGTCGCCGACTGGGCCGAGGCGCGCATCGACGCCCGCGCGCTCGGCGAGCAGGCCGATCGCTGCCGGGAGCTGTACGCCGCCATCGCCGGCGTGCCCACCGACCGCGTGGCGCTCGGCTCGCAGGTGTCGCAGCTGGTGTCGATCGTCGCCACCTCCGTGCCGGACGGAGCCGAGGTGCTCTGCGCTGCGGGCGACTTCGCCTCGCTCGCGCACCCGCTCGAGCAGCTCGCGCATCGGGGCGTGCGCGTGCGCTACACTGCAGTCGACCGGCTCGCCGAGGAGGTGCGCGAGGACACCGCGCTCGTGGCCTGCTCGCTCGTGCAGTCGGCGAGCGGCGAGGTCGCGGACGCCGACGCCATCTCGGAGGCCGCAGCGCATGTCGGCGCCCGTACCCTCATCGACCTCACCCAGTCGCTGGGCTGGCTTCCCGTCGGCGGCGGCGGGTTCGACTTCACCGTGTGCCACGCCTACAAGTGGCTGTGCGCGCCCCGCGGCACCGCGTTCCTGACCGTGCGCGCGGGCCTCGACGACGCACTCGTGCCCATCGCGGCCGGCTGGTGCTCTGCCGACGACGTGTGGGAGTCATGCTACGCCGGGCACACCCCGCTCGCGACCGGCGCCGGGCGCTTCGACGTCTCCCCCGCCTGGCCGGTGATCGGCGGCACCGAGGCCGCGCTGCGCGACGTGCTCTCGCTCGACCCGGGCGACGTGCACGCGCACGACCTCGGACTCGCCAACGCCGCCCGCGAGGTGCTCGGTCTTGCCGAGGGGGACTCGGCCATCGTCACCTGGGCCGATCCCGAGGGCCGCGATCTCGCCGCGCTCACCGCAGCGGGCCTCACCGCCTCCGGTCGCGCGGGCAACGCGCGCATCTCGTTCCATCTCTGGAACACCCTCGACGACGTCGAGCGGCTCGCCCGAGCACTCGGGCGCTGAGGCTCTCTCAGCCCGGGCCACCCTGGCCGCCCCTTCCCGCTCTCCTTCCCCGCCGCTCTCCTTCCCCGCCGCTCCCCTCGCGACCGTCGTCGCGCACCGCGGCGTGCCGGTCACCGATCCCGCGACGACCCGGGCCACCGTGTCGCCTCAACTCGCTACGCGCGACGCAGTCGCCCTCGGAGACGCGGTGCTGCACGCGCACCGCATCCCCGACACCAAGCGCCTTGCACGGCCGGCGCTCGCCACGGCCGAAGAACTGCGAGCGGCTGCGGCTGTGCCATACCGGCGGAACTCGGCGCAGTTGCTCGCGCTGCTCGCGCTCTCGGACGGGCGGAGTGCGTCGCCGCCGGAATCGCATCTTCGGCTTCTGCTGCACGAGTAGGGGTTCCCCGCACCCGAGCTCGACTTCGATGTCTACGGGGCCGACGGCTTGCTGCTGGGATGCAGCGAGTTCGCCTGGCCGGCATTACGTATCGCCGGCGAGTACGAGGGCACCCACCATCGCATCGATCAGCAGCAGTGGAATCGGGACATCGAGAAGTACCACGCCTACAGCGCTCACGGCTGGGAATCGGTGCGCGTCACCGCGCAACTGCTGTACGCCGCACCGCGGGATCTCCGCGCGCGTTTCGCGGAGACGTTTCGCAGCCGCGGGTGGACTCCACCGCCGTAGGACCCGGCTCCGATCCGACCCGGGTGTCGGCCCTGGGTCGAGGCCGGGATCGGTCCCGAGTTAGGGTCGGGATCGGGGTCGGGTCAGGGTCGGACTGGTGCCAGTACCGGCCCGGGGCCGGAGCCCCGGGCCTCAGGAGGCGGCGAACGCCGCGGCGTCGGCCTTGTCCTGCTCGGTCGCGACCAGCTGGCCGCAAGCACCGTCGATCTCCTTGCCCCGGGTGTCGCGCAGGGTGGTCGGGATCCCGGCTGCGTTGAGCCGGTCGACGAACTCGCGGGTGACCTCGCGCGTCGACGAGGTCCAGATGGAGCCCGGGGTCGGATTGAGCGGGATCGGGTTGACGTGCACCCAGCCTCGGCCGCGCGCGTTGAGCTTGTCGGCGAGCAGGTCGGCGCGCCAGGCGTGGTCGTTCATGTCCTTGATGAGCGCGTACTCGATCGACACCCGGCGCCCGGTCTTCTCGTAGTAGTGGTAGGCCGCGTCGAGCACCTCCTCGACCTTCCAGCGGCTGTTGACCGGGATCAGGTCGTCGCGCAGCTCGTCGTCCGGCGCGTGCAGCGACAGCGCGAAGGTGATCGGGATGTCCTCGTCGGCGAGCTTGCGGATCGCAGGGGCCAGGCCCACGGTCGACACCGTGATCCCGCGCGCCGACATGCCGAGGCCCTCGGGAGCCGATGCGATCATGCGGTGCACCGCGTTCATGACGCGCTTGTAGTTGGCGAGCGGTTCGCCCATGCCCATGAACACGATGTTGTTGACGCGCTCGGGTTCGGCGCCGTGGCCGGCCCGCCTGCGGCGGCCGAGGCCGCCCTCGGCGATCACGCGGTTGGCCTGAACCACCTGGTCGAGGATCTCGGCGGTCGACATATTGCGGGTGAGGCCCGCCTGGCCGGTCGCGCAGAAGGGGCAGTTCATGCCGCAGCCGCACTGGCTCGACACGCACAGCGTGATGCGGCCCGGGTAGCGCATCAGCACCGATTCCACGAGCGCGCCGTCGAAGAGGCGCCACAGGAACTTGATGGTGGCGCCGTCGTCGGTCACCAGGCGCTTCACCTCGGTGAGCAGCGGCGGGAAGAACGCCTCGGCGAGCGCCTCCCGGTGCTCCTTCGGCAGATCGGTCATCTGCTCGGGATCGGTGGTGCGGTGCTCGAAATAGTGCTTGGACAGCTGCTTGGCTCGGAACTTCGGCAGCCCCATCTCCATGATCTTGGTCTCGCGCTCGGCAAGCGTCATGTCGGCGAGATGCGTGTCGGGCTGCTTCACGCGCGGCGACGCGAACTGCAGCGTGGGGCGGCCGTCGGGGCCGGCGAGCTGCTTCCAGCCCTCGGCCTTCGGGCGCACCTGGGGACGCGCGCTCGCTGGCCGCGTCTTGATGAGCTTGCCGGGCTCCTGCTGAGCGGGGCGCGCGGGCCGCGCGTCGTGGTTGAGCTTGTTGGGATCCATCGCCGTCCATTGTCTCATCCCCGGCTGGGGCGCGGATCAGCCCACCGCGCGCGAGCGCTCGAGCGTTCCGGGCGGGATTCGCGCCGCAGCGCGCCCGCTCGAAGCGCTCGAAGCCCTCGAACGCGCGATGCGGAGCGGTGTCAGGGTCCTGCAGCGCTCAGAACTCCTCATAGACGGCGGGATCCTGATCCTTCAGCCGGCCGTCAGGGCGGCCGAGCGCGGTGATGGCGGCGACCTCGTCGTCCGAGAGGACGATGTCGGCGGCGGCCAGGTTCTCGCGCTGGCGCTCGGGGTCGGCCGACTTCGGCAACGGCACCACGCCGCGGGCCACGTGCCAGGCGAGGATCGCCTGGACCGGGGTGATCCCGTGCGCCGCGGCGATCTCGGCCAGCACCGGCTGCTCGACGACGCCGTTGCCACGACCCACCGGGCTCCAGGCCTCGACGACGATGCCGCGCTCCCGGTGATACTCGACTGCCTCGGCCTGCGGGAAGTACGGGTGCAGCTCGATCTGGTTGACGACCGGCCGCACACCGGTCTCGGCCTCGATGCGCTCGAGGTGCTCCGGCAGGAAGTTGGAGACGCCGATCTGCCTCACGAGACCGCGCTCGCGCGCCTCGACGAGCGCGCGCCAGGCCTCGACATACCTGCCGGTCAGGGGGTTCGGCCAGTGGACGAGATAGAGATCGATCGCGTCGAGCCCCGTGCGGTAGACGCTCTCCTCGATCGTGCGCAGGGCGGCGTCGTACTGATGGTGGCGTCCCGGCAGCTTGCTCGTCACGACGAGCTCGCCGCGCGAGGAGAGCCCCTGAGCGAGTGCGACCAGGGCGTCATCGCCCGCCGGCC
>JASGDX010000234.1:0-3818 GCA_047606985.1 Leucobacter sp.
CCCTCCGCCGAGGCGATGTGCGGACATCTCGACTCTTTAGCAATGCGAGTTGGCAAGTCCGCATCAAGCAACGTAGGTTGACTGCATGGAGTCTGTACAGGTCGCCGAAGTCGCGGCGGACACCCGCGATCCCCGCGCCGGATTGCGAGCCGTCGCCTCGCTCCGCGCGCTCACGGAGCGCCTGGAGCTGGCGCAGGTCGAGGCTGCGCTGCGAGCCGGCATGAGCTGGCAGGACATCGCAGCGGCGCTCGGCGTGTCGCGTCAGGCGGTGCACAAGAAGTACGCGAGGCGAATCGATCCCTCGATTCCGGTTCCGAGGAGGAGCAGATGAGCAAGCTGACCGCCGCAGCTGCGACGGCCCACACCCTTTCCGTCACGGCGATGGAAGAGGCTTCGCGCACGGGGGAGCGCACCGCCGGGATCGACCATCTGCTCCTCGCGCTCGTCGTGAACGAGCAGCTCGCGGGTCAGGTGCTGCGGAGCTTCGGCATCACGCTCTCCGCGGCCCGCGACGCCGTCGCCGCGCAGCACGCCGCCCAGCTGGCGTCGCTCGGGATCCGCTCCGATGCGCCTGCACCCGACCGGATCACGTTCCACGAGACCAACGATTCCGAGTGGGGCGAGAGCGCGCTCGAGATCATCAAGCGCTCCGCCGAGGGCGAGAGGGCCGGCGATGCCGGGGCCGTGCTCCGCGAGCTGCTCGCCGAGACCAGCGGATTGATCGAGGCGGTGCTGCACAGGTTGGGGACCGCTCCCGAAGAGGTGCGCGCCCGGCTCGACGAGGTCGAGCGCCACTCCGCGCGAGTGCAGCACTCGTTCGATCCGGGCGCGCTCTCGGGTACCTCCGAGAGCTTCGCGCCCGCCGATCCGGTGCTGGTGTGGGAACTGCTCGCCGATCCCGCGCGCATGCCGGAATGGGAGCCGGGCACGGGAGGCGTCGAGGACGTTTCTTCGCAGATCGTCATCGGGTCGAGCTGGACGGCGCGCGCTCCGCTGGAGCGGCCTGACGGGAAGCCGCTCCGGGTGAGACCGGCGTACCGGACGGCGCGCGTCGAGCTCGTCGACCGCCAGGAGCGCCACCGCATCGCATGGCGCTTCACCTGGCCCGACGCGCCGAGAGCCAACACGCGACGGGTGAGCATCGAACTCGAACCGGCGGCGGGAGGAACGCAGCTCGTGCAGCTCGGCGGCTCGATCAGCCGCGTGTTCCGCTAGGCGCCGGAGACGGGGCAGCGGGCGAGGGGGGTGCGCGAGGCGGGACTCGAACCCGCACGTCCGAGGACACTGGAACCTAAATCCAGCGCGTCTGCCAATTCCGCCACTCGCGCGCGAGCGCCGCTTCAGGCGCCGCTGACAGCCTATCGGCTGCCGCGCCGCCGCAAGAGCCGCTCCGCGATGCGGAGGCCGCGATGCGGAGGTCACGATGAGCGGGTAGGATGGTGCGAGCGAAGGGGAGTATTCCGTTTCGCCCGTGTCGTCAATACGCCGCGCGCCGATCGCGCGGCCGGTGCGGGTGCGGCGCCGTCGAGGCGGAGCCGGGAAGAGACTTTCGGTGTTCCGCGCGCTCCGCGCCGACCGAAGGAAGCCGATTCCATGCACGCTGCCCTCCCGCTCTGGTTCGAGATCGGATCGATGGTCCTGCTCGTCGCGATCCTGCTCGTCGACCTGCTGCTCATCGTCCGTCGCCCCCATGTCCCGTCGATGCGCGAGGCCAGCCTCTGGGTGGGCCTCTACGTGCTGCTCGCTCTCGTCTTCGCGGGCGCCATCTTCCTGCTGGGCGACGTGCAGCACGGCACCGAGTTCCTGGCGGGCTGGCTCACGGAGTACAGCCTCTCGATCGACAATCTGTTCGTGTTCGTGCTGATCCTCGCGAGCTTCAAGGTGCCGCACGCGTACCAGCAGCGCGCACTGATGATCGGGATCGTGCTCGCGCTGGTGTTCCGCGGCGTCTTCATCCTGCTGGGCGCCGCCCTCATCGAGCGCTTCATCTGGATCTTCTTCATCTTCGGCGCCTGGCTCGTCTGGACGGCGTGGCAGCAGGTGAAGCCAGGCGAGGAGGAGCACGGCGGCGACAGCTGGATCATCCGCCAGGTGAAGAAGGTCATGCCGATCACCGACCACTACGACGGCGGCAGGATGCGCACCACGGTCGACGGCAAGCGGATGTGGACGCCGTTCCTGCTGGTGCTGGTGTCGCTCGGCACCACCGATCTGCTGTTCGCGCTCGACTCGATCCCCGCGATCTTCGGCATCACGCGCAGCCCGTTCATCGTGTTCACGGCCAACGTGTTCGCCCTGATGGGCCTGCGCCAGCTCTACTTCCTGCTGGGCGGGCTGCTCGACAAGCTCGAGTACCTGAAGTACGGGATCGCCGCGATCCTGGCCTTCATCGGCGTGAAGCTGGTGCTGCACGCGCTGCACGAGAACGAGCTGCCGTTCATCAACGGCGGGCACCACGTCCCGGTGCCCGACATCACCACGGGCATGTCGCTCGGGTTCATCGTCGTGGCGATGGCGGTCGCGACGATCGCGAGCGTCGCGAAGATGCGCCGCGACGCCCGCGCGCACGGCGAGCGGCTGCACCTCGGGGCCGCCGAGACCGAAGAGGACGACTAGGGTTCCGGGATCCCGAACGCGGCGCGGCGCCCGCGCATCGGGGGGAGCGGAGCCGCCGAGTGATAGACTCGTTCGCATGCATACGCGGCGACAGCTTCTTCACAGCCGCGGCGGGGTCTAGCCCTTCGGTCACCCGCCGCGGAGTTCTCGCTTGGCCGATCCACTGCGCCGGGAATCGAAATTTTTCCGTGCGGCGCGGTGTTGAACACACGGTGTCGGTGACATGGACACGACACAGAGACTGAGAAGAGAAGCCATCACATGAGCGATCAGAATGCTGCCGGGAACGGCGCCGAGAGCGGGATCAGCGCCGGGGAGGCGAGGCGGCCCCGCACGCTCGCCGAGAAGCTGTGGGACGATCACGTGGTCGTCAAGGGCGAGAACGGCGAGCCCGACCTCATCTACATCGATCTGCACCTCATCCACGAGGTGACGAGCCCCCAGGCCTTCGACGGCCTGCGCGTCGCGAACCGTCCGCTGCGCCGCGTCGACCTCATGATCGCGACCGAGGACCACAACACCCCCACGCTCGACATCACGAAGCAGATCGCCGATCCGACGAGCCGTCTGCAGATCGAGACGCTGCGGCAGAACGTCGCCGAGTTCGGCGTGCGTGCCCACCCGCTCGGCGATCGCGAGCAGGGCATCGTGCACGTGGTCGGGCCGCAGCTGGGCCTCTCGATGCCCGGCATCACCGTGGTCTGCGGCGACAGCCACACCTCCACGCACGGTGCGTTCGGCGCGCTCGCCTTCGGCATCGGCACGAGCGAGGTCGAGCACGTCATGGCCACCCAGACGCTGCCGCTCAAGCCCTTCAAGACGATGGCGATCAACGTCGACGGCGAACTGCGTCCGGGCGTCACCGCGAAGGACATCATCCTCGCCGTCATCGCGAAGATCGGCACCGGCGGCGGCCAGGGCTACGTGCTCGAGTACCGCGGCTCGGCGATCCGCTCGCTGAGCATGGACGGCCGCATGACGATCTGCAACATGTCGATCGAGGCCGGCGCGCGCGCGGGCATGGTCGCCCCTGACGAGACGACCTTCGCATACGTGAAGGGCCGTCCGCACGCCCCGCAGGGCGCCGACTGGGACGCCGCGGTGGAGTACTGGAAGACGTTGCCGACCGACGAGGGCGCCGTCTTCGACGCCGAGGTGTTCATCGACGCGAACGAGCTCGAGCCGTTCGTCACCTGGGGCAC
>JASGDX010000235.1:0-4432 GCA_047606985.1 Leucobacter sp.
GGCACCGAGGGGGCGCTCGAACTCGCGGGATACGTCGACACGGTGCGCTCCGGCGTGTTGCGCAGGCGTCTCAGCGGAGCCTGACGCGCGCTCGAACGGCGTGATTTCAACCTTCAAGTTCAAGTAGAGGTCAACACGCCGAAAATGATCGTCGCCGGTCGTTGCACCGGGGTGGTCATCTGGGTACCGTTGATGGAGTTCGGTGCCGGAGTCTGATCCGCGCCGCGAAGAGAGGAACACGATGGAGCACCCCCAGCAGCCGTCCGGCGACGCGGTGACCCCGTCGACGGACGCCCCGGCTGATCCCGCCCCGCAAGCGATCTCCATCGATTCCGACCTCCTCTTCGACGACGGCCTGCCCAGGCCCAACCAGGACGGCGGCTTCAAGGGCGCCACTGCGGCACGGGCCGCCGGCATCAGCTATCGCCAGCTCGACTACTGGGCGCGCACCGGCCTCGTCGAGCCGACCGTCCGCGGCGCGCAGGGATCGGGATCCCAGCGGCTCTACGGCTTCCGCGACATCCTCGTGCTCAAGCTGGTCAAGCGCCTCCTCGACACCGGGATCTCGTTGCAGCAGATCCGCACCGCCGTGGCACAGCTCCGCGAGGCCGGCGTGCACGACCTCTCGCAGACCACTCTCATGAGCGACGGCGCGAGCGTCTACCTCTGCACCTCGAGCGACGAGGTGATCGACCTCGTGAGCCGCGGGCAGGGCGTCTTCGGCATCGCCGTCGGCAAGGTGCTGCGCGAGGTCGAGACCTCGCTCGTCGACATGGACGAGCATCGCGAGCAGCCCGAGACGGTCGACGAACTCGCCGCGCGCCGCCGGGGACGCAAGAAGATCTCCTGATCGCGAGCGCCACCTGCGGGACGGTGGATCCCGCCTGTTCCAGCCCGATCCCGCCTCAGGCGCCGCCGAGCCGCGATGCGGCCGGGCGCTACTTGGAGCGTCCGTCGTCCATGCTCGCCGAGCGCAGGATGCGGTCGAGCACCTGATCGAAGTTGCCCGCCATCTCCTGCGAGGCCTCTCCCGGCCACATGTGCACAGGCTTGGCGGCGCCCTGCGCCTGCTGCAGCGACGTGCGCTCGGGCAGCTGCGGGCTCAGCACCAGCGGGCCGAACATCTCGCGCAGCTCGCGGATGCGGAACTGGTGCTCCATCGACTGCGGCTGGGTGCGGTTGATGAGAATGCCGAGGGGCTGCAGCCTGGGGCTCACTCCCCGCCGGATCTCCTCGATGGCGCGCAGCGCGCGATCCGTGGCCGCGACGGCGAAGAGGCTCGGCTCGGAGACCACGAGCACGCGGTCGCTCGCCGCCCAGGCCGTGCGGGTGAGCGCGTTGAGCGACGGTGCGCAGTCGATGAACACGAGGTCGTACTCCGATTCGACCGCCGCGAGCGCCTCCTCCAACTTCCAGATGTCGCGCGTGGTGGGGTGCGGGCCGTCGAAGTTGATGGCGGATGGGCTGCCGACGAGGAGGTCGATCGTGCCGCCCTCGTGGTAGTCGTTCCATCCGCTGTGCGCGATCGCGGCGCGCACCGTCTTCTCCTTCGGGCTCTCGAGGACGTCCGCCACGTTGGCGAAGCCCTCTGGGTCCACCGCGAGGCCAGTCGAGACGTCCGACTGCGGGTCGAAGTCGACCACCAGCGTGCGGAGGCCGCGGGAGAAGGCTGCCGAAGCGAGGCCGAGCGTCACGGTGGTCTTGCCGACCCCGCCCTTGAGGGAACTCACACTCAAAACATGCACGAGTCGAGTTTAGTCGATGCGGGCGGGGAAACATCCATACCCGATCGCTCCGACGGCCGCCCCGCGAAGGAGACGGCGGGGGCGGACGACCCGGAACGCAACATCCGAGGGCCGAGCGGGTGGCCCGCGCCGAAAGCATGTATCTTGATATCGAACGATTCCCCGGCCTGGGCAGCCGCTGACGACTGACTGCAAGAGGAGTATTCCGCGTGTTCAAGAAGGTTCTGGTTGCCAACCGAGGTGAGATCGCGATCCGGGCGTTCCGCGCCGCTCACGAGGTTGGCGCATCGACGGTCGCGGTGTTCCCGTACGAGGACCGCAATTCGTTGCACCGCTTGAAGGCCGACGAGGCGTATCTGATCGGCGAGGTGGGGCATCCGGTGCGCGCCTACCTCGATGTCTCGGAGATCGTGCGCGTAGCCGTCGAGTCGGGTGCGGATGCGATCTACCCGGGGTACGGCTTCCTGTCGGAGAACCCGGAGCTGGCGGCGGCCGCGGAGGCCGCCGGCATCCGCTTCATCGGCCCGGGTCGTGAGGCGCTCGAGATGGCGGGCAACAAGGTCGCGGCGAAGGAGCACGCGATCGCCGCAGGCGTGCCCGTGCTGCGCTCCACACCGCCGTCCACGGACATCGACGCGCTGATCGCGGGTGCGGGGGAGATCGGCTTCCCGGTGTTCGCGAAGGCCGTCGCGGGCGGGGGCGGGCGCGGCATGCGGCGCGTGGAGCGCGAGGAGGATCTCCGCGACGCCCTCGAATCGGCGATGCGCGAGGCGGAGTCGGCGTTCGGCGATCCGACGATGTTCATCGAGCAGGCCGTGCTGCGCCCCCGCCACATCGAGGTGCAGGTGCTCGCGGACAGCACGGGTGCGACGGTGCACCTCTACGAGCGGGACTGCTCGGTGCAGCGCCGTCACCAGAAGGTGGTCGAGATCGCGCCGGCGCCGAACCTCGATCCCGAGATCCGCGACGCGCTGACCCGGGATGCGATCGCGTTCGCGAAGTCGATCGGATACGAGAACGCCGGCACGGTCGAGTTCCTGCTCGACACCGAGGGCGAGCGGGCCGGGGAGCACGTGTTCATCGAGATGAATCCGCGCATCCAGGTCGAGCACACCGTCACGGAGGAGGTCACAGGCGTCGACCTCGTGCGCTCGCAGATGAGGATCGCCGCCGGCTCCACCCTTGAGGAGCTGCACCTCACCCAGGACGAGATCGAGCTGCGCGGCGCGGCGCTGCAGTGCCGCATCACGACCGAGGACCCGGCGAATGGCTTCCGCCCCGATCTCGGCCGCATCTCTGCCTACCGCTCGCCCGGCGGCGGCGGCGTGCGCCTGGACGGCGGCACGATCAACGTGGGCGCGCAGATCAGCCCGCACTTCGACTCGATGCTCGCGAAGCTCACCTGTCGCGGGCGCAGCTTCAGGGACGCCGTGGTCCGCTCCAGGCGTGCGCTCGGCGAGTTCCGGATCCGCGGCGTCGCCACTAACATCCCGTTCCTGCAGGCCGTGCTCGCCGATCCCGATTTCCAGGCGGGCGACGTGTCGACCTCGTTCATCGAGGAGCGCCCGCAGCTGCTCGACATGAACAAGCCCAAGGACCGCGCGACCCGCCTGCTGCAGTACGTGTCGGATGTGACCGTCAACCAGCCCAACGGGGTCAGGCAGGGGCACCTCGATCCGGCATCGAAGCTGCCCGCCGTTGATCTCTCCCAGCCCGCGCCGGACGGATACCGGCAGCGGCTGCTCGAGCTCGGACCCGATGGCTACGCCAGGAGCCTGCGAGAGCAGACCGCGCTGGCGGTGACCGAGACGACGTTCCGCGACGCCCATCAGTCGCTCCTCGCGACGCGCGTGCGCACGCGGGATCTCGTGCGCATCGCGCCGTACGTGGCGCGGCTCACCCCGCAGTTGTGGTCGGTCGAGGCGTGGGGGGGCGCGACCTACGACGTGGCGCTGCGCTTCCTCGGGGAGGATCCGTGGGAGCGGCTGGCCGCGCTGCGCGAGGCGCTGCCGAACGTGCCGATCCAGATGCTGCTGCGCGGGCAGAACACGGTCGGCTACACGCCGTATCCCGCTCAGGTGGCGCAGTCGTTCGTGCGCGAGGCCGCCGAGACGGGCGTGGACGTGTTCCGCATCTTCGACGCCCTCAACGACGTGAACCAGATGCGGGTCGCGATCGACGCGGTGCGCGAGACCGGCACCGCGGTCGCCGAGGTCGCGATGGCGTACACCGGCAACCTGCTGAGCCCGGCCGAGGACAAGTACACCCTCGACTACTACCTGCGCCTCGCCGAGGAGATCGTCGAGGCAGGCGCGCACGTGCTCGCGATCAAGGACATGGCGGGCCTGCTGCGCCCGGCGGCCGCGGCGAAGCTCGTCACGGCGCTCAGGGAGCGCTTCGACCTGCCGGTCCACCTGCACACGCACGACACCCCGGGCGGCCAGCTCGCGACGCTGCTGGCGGCCAGCGCGGCCGGCGTCGACGCGGTCGATGCCGCGTCCGCGCCGATGTCGGGCACCACGAGCCAGCCCTCGCTCTCGGCCCTGGTCGCCGGCCTCGCCGACACCGACCGCGACACCGGGCTCTCGCAGGAGGCCGTGTACGCGCTCGAGCCCTACTGGGATGCGGTGCGCACGCTCTACAAGCCGTTCGAGTCGGGCCTGCCTTCGCCGACCGGCCGCGTCTAC
>JASGDX010000236.1:0-3091 GCA_047606985.1 Leucobacter sp.
CCGGCACTGGGGCTACTGGTACGGCGGGCACGAGTACCGGGCGAGAAGCGGGATCGCCCCGCGCCGCTCGAGCCGCTAGCGTGGAGGCGTGACCGAGCCGCTCTCCCGCCCGCTGCACTCAGCTGTCGTGGGCGACCCGAGCGCGCCCCGCCGCGTCGCCTTCCTGCACGGCCTCTTCGGGCGCGGCAAGAACTTCACGCGCATCGCGCAGGGTCTCGAGCCCGAGGCGCAGAGCCTGCTGCTCGACCTGCCCAATCACGGAGGGTCCGGCTGGACCGGGCACTTCGACTACGCCGAGACGGCCGACCTCGTCGCCGCGCACCTGCGCGGCGATAGCGGCGATAGCGGCGAGGGCTTCGCGAGCGGCGGCCAGATCGACGTGGTCGGCCACTCGATGGGGGGCAAGGTCGCGATGGTGCTGGCTCTCCGCCACCCGGAGCTGGTGCGCCGCCTCGTCGTCATCGACATCGCGCCAGGCGCATCGGTGTCGTCGCGCAGCGACTTCCCGCGGCTGCTGAACGCGCTCGCCGGGCTGGACCTCGCGGCGCTCGAGCGCCGCGTCGACGCCCATGAGCGGCTGCGGGAGGCGATCCCCGACGACGCGGTGCGCGGATTCCTGCTGCAGAATCTGCGGCGCACGGAGCCGGGGAGGGGCGAGGGATCGCCCGGCGGTTTCGCCTGGGAGCCGAATCTGCGCCTGCTGCACGACGAGATCGCCGCGGTGATGGGCTTCCCGGATCTGCGCGGCAGCGCGTTCGACGGGCCCGTGCTGTGGATGCGGGGCGAGCGCTCCGACTACGTCGCCGACGCCGATGCCCCCGCGATGCGCGCGCTCTTCCCCCGCACCCGCCGCATGACGGTGCGGGGCGCCGGGCACTGGGTGCACTCGGAGAAGCCTGACGAGGTCATCGCCGCGCTGCGCGCCTTCCTGCTGGTCTGAGCGGCGGGATCGGATCACGCGCCCCCGTGCCGGGCCACGTCGTCTCTGAGCACGCCCGGCCACTCGGCCACGTCGGCGGGCGTCGACGCCACCGAGAGCGTCGCACGAGGCAGCAGCCCGACGAGCGCCTCGGCGGTCGAGACGGGGTGCGCGGGATCGTCGACCCACGCCAGCACGGTGGTCGGCGCATCGACTCCCGAGACCTGCTCCGGGGAAGGCAGATCGCTGAGCGCGGCACCCCGGAAGACGGCGGGCAGGAGCCGTTCGGCCACCTCCGGCCGGGTCTCGGGAGTGCCGACGGTCGCCGGCGGCCGCTCGGCGCCGCGGTCGATGCGGACGAACGCCTCGAGCCCGTGCCGCTCGACGAACGCAGCGGCGCGCCTGTACTCCTCGGCCTTCGCGACCCGGGTCTCCCATGCGGTGGGCGGCAGCAGCAGCGTGAGCCCGCTGAAGCGCTCCGGATCCCGCACCGCGGCGTGCAGCAGCGTGCCGCAGCCCATCGACGGTCCCACCCCGTGCACTCGCTCGCCCGGAAACCAGCGGTCGAGCAGCCGCAGCAGGTCGTCGGCGAGGTTCGGCCAGGCGTAGTCCCCCGGCACCGCCCTGCCGGAGGAGTGCCCGTGCCCGCGCGCGTCGTAGCGCAGCAGGCGCGTGCCGCTGAGCCCGCGGCCGAGATCGAGATCGAGCACGCGGTCGCGGTAGCGGCTGGAGGTGAGGCCGTGCAGCTGCACGACGGGGTGGCCGCCCTCGTCGCTGAGCTCAACCTCCAGCTCGGCGCCCGGCACCGGGAAGGTGGGCATGTGATCTCCTCCCGTAACAGGATCGACGTTCTCGAGGGTTAGGGTACCGGCATGCGATTAACCAATGTTTCGCACCTGCGCCTGCCCTTCGGCAGGCTGATGGGCTACGACGCGATGACGTCGCGCCCGGGCGCGGAGCTGCCGGTCTCGTTCGATCAGCGGCGCCACGCCGGTGCGGGGGACCGCGCGGGATCGTGGATGGCGCTGTCGTTCCGGCTGCGCGAGCCGGTGCCCAGGGAACTGCTCGAGTCGGCCTGGCTCGAGGTGGTCGCCCGCCACGGCACGCTGCGCTCGGTGTTCCTGCCTGGCGCCGACGGCGAGCCGCACCTGCACGAGGTCGAGGTGGGGCCCGGCGCCTGGGTGGAGCACCCGATCGCGCCGGGGCAGGCGGTGAACGACGCCGTGCGGGACGTGCTCGACCGCCACTGCTCGCCGTTCGACCGCCCATCGCACCGCATGTGCGTGCTCGAGACGGCGGCCGGGCCCACGGTGGTGATCGGTGCCGACCACTCACACGTGGACATGTGGTCGATGCTGGTGATCGCGCGCGACTTCCTGGCCGCGCTCGACGCGGCCCGCGCCGGCGTCGCGCTCCAACTGCAGCCGGCGCCGCCCTTCGCCGACCACACTCGCGCGCTGCGCGAGCGCCCCGAAGCGCCGCCCGAGGTGCGCCGGCGGTGGGCGGAGGTGCTGGAGGCGAGCGGCGGTACGATGCCGCGCTTCCCGCTGCCGCTGGGGGCGGGCGGGCGCCAGCCGGAGCGGGTCGAGGTGCGCGACGTGCTTGACGTCGACGATAGTGCGGCCTTCGCCGAGCGGGCCCGTGCCGAGGGCGTATCGACGCTGTCGCTCGCCGTGTCGGCGATGACGGCGGTCACGCTGGAACTCGCGGGCGCCCCGCTGCGGGCGGTGTTCCCGGTGCACAGCCGCTACGACGAGACCTGGCACGACTCGGTGGGCTGGTTCATCACCAACTCCGTGCTCGAGTGCGGCGACGCCGATCCCGTGGCCTGCGCCGCCGCGGTGCGGGAGGCCGTGCGGCTCGGATCGTGGCCGCTCGAGCCGATCCTGCGCCCCTGGGGAGGGATGCCGGAGGGCCCCGGCATGTTCGCGATCTCGTGGCTCGACCTGCGCCGGCTGCCGGTGCGCGTCGACGCGACGGGGCTGGAGGCGCAGTACGTCGGGGCGACGATCCGCACCGACGGGGTGATGCTGTGGTTCATCCTCGACGAGTCCGGGCTGCACCTGCGCTGCCGCTACCCGGACACCCCGGAGGCGCGCGAGCACGTGGGCGGATGGCTCGACGGGCTCGTGCGGCGCCTGCAGGCGCTCGCCCGCGGGTGACGAGCGAGGA
>JASGDX010000237.1:0-4088 GCA_047606985.1 Leucobacter sp.
CACCGCGCGGGCGGAACCGCGCGGCGGATCCTCGAAACAGCGAGAAATCGCTGTTTCGGAGCGGCGACCCCAGCTCCTATCGACCCCTCGCTGCGCTCCGTGGGCTGCCGCGGTGGCGGCACCGCCGGCAGGGCGAACGCTCCGCGTCCGCCTACCTGCCGGCGCGCTGTCGCCGCTCGCGGATGCGCATGTTGATCTGGATGGGGCTGCCCTCGAAGCCGTAGCGCTCGCGCAGACGGCGCTGGATGAACCGGCGGTACCCGGGATCCAGGAAGCCCGAGGTGAACAGCACGAACGTGGGCGGCCGGTTCTGCACCTGCGTGCCGAACAGGATGCGCGGCTGCTTGCCGCCGCGCAGCGGGTGCGGATGCTCCTGCACGAGCTCGGCGACGAAGGCGTTGAACTTGGCCGTGGGGATGCGCGTGTCCCACGACTCGAGCGCCTGCTCGAGCGCGGGCACGAGCTTCTCGAGGTGACGCCCGGTGCGGGCCGAGATGTTGACGCGCGGGGCCCAGTCGACGTGCGCGAGGTCCTGCTCGATCTCCCGCTCGAGGTAGCGGCGGCGGTCGTCGTCGAGCAGATCCCACTTGTTGAACGCGAGCACGAGCGCACGGCCCGACTCGAGCACGAGGTCGATGATGCGCAGATCCTGGTCGCTGATCTCCTGCGTCACGTCGATGAGCACGACCGCGACCTCGGCCTTCTCGAGCGCGGCAGCGGTGCGCAGCGACGCGTAGAAGTCGGCGCCCTTCTGCAAGTGCACGCGCCGGCGGATGCCCGCGGTGTCGACGAAGGTCCAGACGCGGCCGGCGATCTCCACCTGCTCGTCGACCGGGTCGCGGGTGGTGCCCGAGAGCTCGTTGACGACGACGCGCTCCTCGCCCGCGGCCTTGTTGAGCAGGCTCGACTTGCCC
This sequence comes from Leucobacter sp., assembly GCA_047606985.1. Lineage (GTDB taxonomy): Bacteria > Actinomycetota > Actinomycetes > Actinomycetales > Microbacteriaceae > Leucobacter. The sequence goes on from JASGDX010000237.1 coordinate 915, forward strand.
ACGTTGGGGCGGCCGAGCAGCGCGACGCGGCGAGGGCCGACGAGCTGGGGCTGCGCCACGGCCGACTCCTCGGGCAGCGCCTCGATCACCTGGTCGAGCAGATCGGCCACGCCGCGGCCGTGCAGGGCGGAGACGGCGTGCGGCTCGCCGAGGCCGAGCGACCACAGCTGCGCCGCCTCGGGCTCCTGAACGGCGTCGTCGACCTTGTTGGCGACAAGGAAGACGGGCTTCTTCGTGCGGCGCAGCAGCTGCACCACGCGCTCGTCGGTGGCGGTGGGGCCCACTCGCGAGTCGACCACGAACATCACGACGTCGCAGAGCTCGATCGCCACCTCGGCCTGCAGCGCGACGGACGCGTCGATGCCCTTGGCGTCCGGCTCCCAGCCGCCCGTGTCGACGAGCGTGAAGCGGGTGCCCGTCCACTCGGCGGGATAGCTCACGCGGTCGCGGGTCACGCCCGGCACATCTTCTACCACGGCCTCGCGGCGGCCGAGAATGCGGTTGACGAGCGCCGACTTGCCCACGTTGGGGCGGCCCACGATCGCGACGACCGGCAGCGCCTCCGCAAGCGGCTCGGAGAAGCCGAGGAACTCGCCGTCCTCGCCGATGAGTGCGAGATCGTCGTCCTCGAGGTCGAAGCCCTCGAGATTCGAGCGCATGGCGCGCAGGCGCTCCTCGTCGGTCACTTCGAGAGCGGTGACCTCGATCCCGGAGCCCTCACCGTCGAACCCGTCGCCCTCGACCATCTCGTCGTCGGGGACCGCGCCGAGGTCGAAGACCTCGGGTTCGTTGTTCTCGCTGCTCATCGCCAGCTCACTTCCGTTTCATCTTGCGATCGGGGTTCCCGGGTTTCGACTCGCTTCGCTCGTTCAACCGGCGGTCCCCCTCTCGCTTCGCTCGCTCAACCGGCGGCCTGCGCCGCTCGTACGATATCGACCACGGCCTGCACCGACCGCTCGAAGTCCAGTTCGCTCGTGTCGACGAGCGTCACCCCGGGTGCGGGGTTGATGAAGTCCACGACCAGCGCGTCCTTCGCGTCGCGGGCGGCGATGTCGGCGAGCACCTGCTCGTGCGACAGGCCCTCCAACTCGCCCGCGCGGCGCTGCGCCCGGACCTCGGGCGAGGCCGTCATGAGGATGCGCACGGGTGCGTCGGGCGCCACGACGGTGGTGATGTCGCGCCCCTCGATCACCACGCCGGCCAGGCCCGACTCGGCCACGATGCGGCGGAACATCTCGTTGAGCCGATCCCGCACCTCGGGGTGCTTCGACACCCGGCTCACATGGCCGCTGATCGCCGGATCCCGGATCCCGGCGGTGACATCGATCGGATCGGAGAGCGGCTCGAGGTCGAACGCGGGGAGCCGCACGGCGACCCGCTGCTCGCCCAGCAGCGTGATGTCGTAGACCCAGCCGTCGAGCAGCGCGACGACCGCGGCCTCGTCGTCGAGGTCGGCGCCGGTGCGCAGCGCGGCCCACGCCAGCGAGCGGTAGGCGGCGCCGGTGTCGAGGATGCCGAAGCCGAGGCGCTGCGCCGCGGCGCGCGAGACGCTCGACTTGCCGCTGCCGGCAGGGCCGTCGATCGCGACGAGGATCGGGGCGGTCGCGGGCGCGGCAGAACCGTCGCGCGGCGCCTCGGGTGCGGCATCGTTCACAGCGTCCTCCATCCGCGTTCGACGAGATCGGAGACCGCGCGCTCCGCCACCTCGGGCAGGACCGCGATCTCCGCGAAACCGATCTGCGCGCCCGGCGAGTGCTCGAGGCGCAAGTCTTCCATGTTAATGCCCAGTTCTCCGAGTTCGGTGAGCAGCCGGCCGAGCTCGCCCGGCCGGTCGTCGATGAGCACGTTGATGGTGGCGAAGTGCTCGGACGAGCCGTGCTTGCCCGGGATGCGCGCGACGCCCCGGTTACCGGCGGCGAGGAGGTCGGCGATGCGCCGCTTGGCCCCCCGCCGCTCGGGATCGCGCAGCGCGTCGGCGAAGGCCGCGACGTCGGCGCCGAAGGCGTCGAGCAGCTCGACCACGGGCTCGCGGTTGGCCCCGAGGATCTGCACCCACAGCTCCGGATCGCTCGCCGCGATGCGCGTGGTGTCGCGCAGGCCGGCGCCGGCGAGGCCCACCGCCTGCTCGGCGGCGTCGGCGAGACGAGCGGCGAGCAGGCTCGACACCACCTGCGGCAGATGCGACACGAGGCCGACCGAGCGGTCGTGCTCCTCGGGCGTCATCTCGAGCAGCACGCCGCCGAGGTCGAGCGCAACGGCCTCGACGAGCGCGAGCGCCTCGGCAGGGGTCTCCTGGTCGCGGCAGATCACCCACGGCCTGGCCTGGAAGAGGTCGGCCCTGGCCATGATGGCGCCGCCGCGCTCGCGGCCCGCCATGGGGTGCGAGCCGACGTAGTTGGTGAGGTCGACGCCGCGTCGCCGCAGCTCCAGGAAGGGGGCGAGCTTCACGCTCGCCACGTCGGTGACGACGGCCTCGGGGTAGGCGACGAGGGCGCGCTCGACCGCTGAGGCGACGACATCGGGAGGGGTCGCGACGACCACCAGCGCGGGTGCGGGATCATCCGCAGCGCGCACGCGGCCGGCCCCGTAGTCGGCGGCGAGCGCCACCGTGGTCGGCGAGAGATCCTCCAGCGTCACCTCGATGCCGCGCTCGCGGAGCCCGAGGCCCACGCTCGCGCCGAGCAGGCCGGCACCGATCACGTGCACGGATCCGCGCGTGCGCGCCGCGAGCGCACCGCGGCTCGTCTCGCGCGTGCGCCCGATCCCCGGGGCCGAGTTTCTCGCTTCGGTCATCTTCCGTTCCGTCTCCGTTCGCCGCCCCGCGGCGGCTGCGTTTCATTCTGCCCGCGACCTCCGACATCGCCCGCGCCGCCGCGCGCACCCCCGGAGCCTCCCCCGGACGTGCCTCCGGACCGGCCGCCCGATGCGCCGTCGGATCGCGGCGCGTCTCGGTGTTGGCTCTGGTTCCGCTGGCTCTGGTTCCGCTGGCCGCCGTTCCGCGTGTTCTCGTTCCGCGTGCCCGAGCCCCGAGGAGCGTCGCCCGCCTGCGACCCGCCGGACTTCGCACCGCGCCCGCTCACCGAGTCGGCGCCGCGCCGGTTGTGCGGATTGCCCTTCGCCGCCACGCCGCGCATCCCGCGCGCGCCTGCCCCGTCGCCCGGCCGCCCGGCGGTC
>JASGDX010000238.1:0-6786 GCA_047606985.1 Leucobacter sp.
AGAGCAGCAGCACCGGATCTCCCGCCAGCGCCTGGGCGATGCGCAGCCGCTGCTGCTCTCCGCCGGAGAGCGAGCCCACCGGCTCGTCTGCGTAGCGGCGGGCGCCGACCTCGTCGATCAGGCGCTCGACGAGCCGCCGATCCGAGCGGCGGCGGATCGGCGGCCCGAGACGGTGCCCGTCGACGCCGAGGCCAACGAGGTCGCGGGCCCGCATCGGCGTGCCGGGAGGGATCAGGCGCTGCTGGGGCACGTAGCCGATGCGGCGGTCGCCGCGCCGCACGGGGCGGCCGGCCACCTCGATCGAGCCGGCGTCGAGCCGCTGCTGCCCGAGCACGGCACGCAGGAAGCTCGTCTTGCCCGAGCCGTTCGGGCCGAGCACGGCGAGGAACTCGCCGGGGGCGACCTCGAGATCGATCCCGCTCCAGAGGGTGCGGTCGCCGAAGCCGAGCGAGGCGCCGCGCACGGTCAGCGCGGTTTCGCCGGGCTCGGCGCGCTCCCCGCCGGGCTCGGCGCGCTCCCCGCCGGGCTCGGTGCGCTCCCCGCCGGGCGTCACTGCTGCAGGGCCTCGGCCACGGCGTCGAGATTGGCGCTCATCCACGAGAGGTAGTCCTCGCCGTCGGGAACGGTCTCGGTGACCCGCACCACGGGGATGCCGGTGCTCTTCGCGGCCTCCTCGACCTTCTCGCTCTCGGGCCCGGTGGTCTGGGCGTTGAGCGCGAGCAGCTTCACCTCGTGCTTCGAGAAGAGGTCGAGGGTCTCCTGCAGGGCGGCGGGGGGCACGTCGGTCTCCTCCTCGATCGCCTCGCTGAACTCCTCGGGCGTGCGGTTCTCGAAGCCGCACGCCTCGAGCAGGTAGAGCGGCACGGGCTCGGTGACGGCGACGCCCGCGCCGTCGGCGGTCGCGCTGATCTCCTGCTCGCGGTCCTCGAGCTTCGCGATCCCGTCCGAGAAGGCCTTCGCGTTCTGCTCGAAGTCGGCCTGGTGATCGGGATCGGCCTTCGCGAGGTCGGCTGCGATGGCGTCGGCGACCTTCTGCGCGGTGGGGAAGTCGTACCAGACGTGTTCGTTCAGCTCGCCCGAGCCGTCGTCCTTGCCCGAGAGCTCGACCGCGTTGATCACGACCGCGTCGGCGTTGTCGGCCGCCTCGCGCATGGTGTCCATGAAGTCGTCGTAGCCGCCGCCGTTCTCGATGAGGATGTCGGCCTTCGAGATGGCGAGCTGCGTGTGGGCGTCGGCTTCGAAGGAGTGCGGGTCCTGGGACGGGTCGGACATCACCGAGGTCACCTCTGCGGCGTCGCCCGCCACGGCCGCGGCGATGTCGCCGTAGACGTTGGTGCTGGCGACGATCTGCACCTTGCCGGTGTCGCCGGCCGGCGCGGTCGTCGTGGCGGCGGTATCGGAGCCGGTCTGCGCGGCGCAGCCGGTGAGCGTCGCGGCGGCCGCGGCGAGGATGATCAGGGAAACGAGGGGGCGAGTGCTCTGCAACATGATCCGAAGACTACGCCTTAATGAAAATGATTGTCAAAATCGACTTGAGAAGAGGCTGAACGCCGGACGGGCGCGGAGCCGGAGCCGCCCCAGCCGTAGACTGAGCGCTGAGACCCCGAAATGAAAGCGAGAGCCATGACCGCGCTGCCGATCCCGAGCATCACACTGAACCGCGGAGTGCTCGGAGGCGACGGATCCGTCGAGATCCCCCAGCTGGGGCTTGGCGTCTTCAAGGTCGATCCGGGGGAGACGGAGCGCCTCGTCTCCGACGCGCTCGAGGTCGGCTACCGCCACATCGACACCGCGAGCCTCTACGGCAACGAGGCCGAGGTGGGCCGCGCGATCGCGGCGAGCGGGATCGACCGCGACGAGATCTTCGTCACCACGAAGCTGTGGAACACCGACCAGCCGCGGCCCCGCGAGGCCTTCGCCGAGAGCCTCGACCGGCTCGGACTCGACCGCGTCGATCTCTTCCTCATCCACTGGCCCCAGCCCGAGCGCGGCGAGGCGCTCGGAGCCTGGCAGGCGCTGATCGAGATCGCGGAGAGCGGACGGGCCTCGGCGATCGGCGTCTCCAACTTCGAGATCGATCACCTCGCCGAGCTCATCGACGCCACCGGCGTCGTGCCCGCGGCGAACCAGATCGAGCTGCACCCGCTGCATCAGCGCCGCGAGCTCGCCGCGTTCTGCCACGAGCGCGGCATCGCCGTCGAGGCGTGGGGGCCGCTGTCGCAGGGCAAGTCGGATCTGCTCGAGCGCCCCGAGGTGACGGCGACCGCCGAGGCGCACGGCAAGAGCCCTGCCCAGATCGTGCTGCGCTGGCACGTGCAGCAGCAGCGCATCGTCTTCCCGAAGACCGCCCGCCGCGAGCGTCTGCTCGAGAACGCCGCCCTCTTCGACTTCGCCCTCAGCGACACCGAGATGGCCGCGATCGACGCCCTCGACGAGCAGCGCAACTTCGGCCCGGATCCGCGCGAGTTCAACGCACGGTAGCGGCTCCGAGCGGAAGCGCGAGCACCATGCCGAAGACTCCCGTCACGGTCGCGCTCACGGGCGCAGGCGGTCAGATCGGATAGGCCGCGATGGTCCGGATCGCCGCCGGCGACATGCTCGGCGGCCAACGGTGCCGAGCGCCGCACCCGATCTGGTGCCGCGTCGCCGACCGGGCCGATCCCGAGCCGCCGTGGTCGGGGGCCCCGTGCCGCGCGCCCTAGGATAGAGAGCATGTCCAAGGTTCTTTCTTCACTTCCCGTGGGCGAGCGCGTCGGCATCGCCTTCTCCGGCGGCCTCGACACCTCGTGCGCGGTGGCGTGGATGCGCGACAAGGGCGCGATCCCGTGCACCTACACCGCCGACATCGGTCAGTACGACGAGCCCGACATCGACGGCGTCGCCGGCCGCGCGAAGGAGTACGGGGCCGAGATCGCGCGCTTCGTCGACGCGAAGCGGCCGCTGGTGGAGCAGGGCTTCCTCGCGCTGCAGTGCGGCGCGTTCAACGTGCGCTCGGGCGGCAAGACCTACTTCAACACCACGCCCCTCGGCCGCGCCGTCACCGGCACCCTGCTGGTGCGCGCGATGAAGGAGGACGGGGTCGACATCTGGGGCGACGGCTCCACCTACAAGGGCAACGATATCGAGCGCTTCTACCGCTACGGTCTCATGGCCAATCCGGCGCTGCGCGTCTACAAGCCGTGGCTCGACAAGCAGTTCGTCGAGGAGCTGGGCGGCCGCCAGGAGATGAGCGAGTGGCTCGTCGCGCACGGCTACCCCTACCGCGACTCGGCCGAGAAGGCCTATTCGACCGACGCCAACATCTGGGGCGCCACGCACGAGGCGAAGAAGCTCGAGTTCCTCGACGCCGGCCTCGACATCGTGGAGCCGATCATGGGCGTCGCAGCGTGGCGCGACGATGTCGAGGTGGCGACCGAGGAGGTGTCGGTGCGTTTCGAGGCGGGCCGGCCCGTCGCCATCAACGGCGTCGAGTTCGACGACCCGGTGGCGCTGGTGTACGAGGCGAACGCGATCGGCGGCCGGCATGGCCTCGGCGTCTCCGATCAGATCGAGAACCGCATCATCGAGGCGAAGTCGCGCGGCATCTACGAGGCCCCGGGCATGGCCCTGCTGCACGTCGCCTACGAGCGGCTCGTCAACGCGATCCACAACGAGGACACGGTGGCGAGCTACCACAACGAGGGTCGCAAGCTCGGCCGCCTCATGTACGAGGGCCGCTGGTTCGATCCGCAGTCGCTCATGCTCAGCGAGTCGCTGCAGCGCTGGGTCGGATCCGCGATCACCGGCGAGGTGACGCTGCGCCTGCGCCGCGGAGACGACTACACGATCCTCAACACCGAGGGACCCTCTCTCAGCTACCACCCCGAGAAGCTCTCGATGGAGCGCACGGTGGGCGCCGCCTTCGGCCCCGAGGACCGCATCGGCCAGCTCACCATGCGCAACCTCGACATCGCCGACTCGCGCGCCCGCCTCGAGCAGTACGCGCAGCTCGGCCTCGTGGGCCGCACCACCGCCGATGTGGTGGGCGAGCTCGAGCAGGGCGGGGCCTCTCAGATCGCCGACGCCGTGGGCGGCATCGACGAGGATGCCGACGAGCTCGGCCTCTCCGCCGCCTTCGACGCCGGCACCGACTGAGCGATTGCGCTGACAGGCGAGATGAATCCGTCGGTCGAGCTGCTCCTCTATCGGCGGAACCTCTGACGCGCACCGCGAGCGGGGGTCCCGTATAGGGCCGTTCCCTTCGCCGCCGGGCGATATAGAGTCGTACTCGTGGATCCCGGTCGCCGAGGGATCGCGAGGGAGGTGCGAGGATGCCCGTCTGGGACACGAGCGCGCTCCCCGCCGCCGAGCAGTTCGAGTACTACCACCAGGTGATCTGCCGCGCGTTCGTTCCGCTGCTGCCCGTCGCAGCCGCGCGGCGGCAGGGCTTCGCCTCGACGGTTGAGACCCGCCCGCTCGGGGAGCTGAATCGCGCGAGCGTAGCCTCGCCGATGCAGGCGACCCATCACGGCGCGGCGGAGGTGTCGGCGACCGAGGGCGCCTACTACTTCGTCAATCTCCAGCTCGCGGGACGGTGCCGAGCGCGGCAGGGATCCGCGGAGTCCATCGTCGAGCCGGGTCAGTTCACAGTGCTCGACACCACCGAGCCGTTCCACCTCGATTTCGACCGCGACTGGAGGATGCTCTCGTTCCGCATCCCGCACGAGCATCTCGATGCGCGAGTGCGGCGGGACCGGATCCCGCTCGCCGCCGCCATCGGGCAGACGGGTGCGGGATCCGCGGCCATCGCCCTCATCCGAGCGCTGTGGTCCATGCACGACGAGCTCCCCGAGGCGGCGCACGCCGATCTCGAGCTCTCCTTCTCGGCAGCGGTCGCCGGCGCGCTCGCGGAGCGGAGCGGGGAACGGGGGACAGAGCGGAGCTGGGAGCGCGGTACGGCGCCGGGCGCCGGGCCCGGCGATGCCGCAGGCCTCGCGGGCGGCGACGGCCTCAGGGCGGTGATCTCGCGCTATCTCGAGGAGCGCATCGGCGACCCGTCGGTGTCGGTCGACAGCGTCAGCCGCGCGTTCGCGCTGTCCCCGCGCGCGCTGCACTCGCTCTTCGAGGGCGGCGACGAGACCTTCGCTGCGACGCTGCGGACACTCCGCATGCGACGGGCCGCCGAACTGCTCGCCGATCCGGCGGTCTCCGTGACCGCGGTGGGAGCGGCGGTCGGCTACTCCGATCCCAGCTCGTTCGCGAGGGTCTTCCGCCGCTTCCACGGCGAGCCCCCTCGCGCGTTCCGGGCATCGCACGAATCGTCGAGTGCGCCTGCACGAACGGCATAGCGGTCGGCTGCGCGCCCCGCGAGGCTGGTGGCGGATGCGGTCGGGGCCCCTCCCCGCGTCCGATTCCAGTCGTTCGCCTCAGAGAGGAGATGCACGTGGCCGTATCGTTCACGCTCAGCCCCGAGCAGCAGCAGTTGAAATCCGACGTGCGGGCCTTCGCCCGCGATCTGCTCGCACCGCTCATGACCCGGGTGCGCGCGGAGGCCGACCCGAAGACGCGCGCCGACCTGCTCCGCCCCGCCGTCGAAGCGGCGGTGTCGGCGGGGATGCTGAGGGCGCTGATCCCGCAGCCCTTCGGGGGCAGCGCGACCAACGGCGTCGACGCCGCGATCTTCATCGAGGAGATCGCCGCCGAGTCGCCCGACTTCTTCATCACGATGGCGGGTCCGCTCATCGCGCTCGCGCCGGTGTACGAGGCGGGCAGCCCCGAGCAGATCCAGCGCTTCGTCGCCCCGTTCCTGGCATCGGAGGGCGCGCCGGTCGCGGCGATGGCCTTCAGCGAGCCGGAGGGCAGCGCGAACTTCGGGGCCCCGGCCCCCGCCGCCGGCGTGCTCACCACCGCGGTCCCCGACGGGGACGACTGGGTGATCAACGGCCGCAAGGCGTGGTCGTCGCTGCTTCCCGGGTGGGACGGGGACGGCCCGGAGATCATGACCATCGTCTGCCGCACCCCCGGCGGGGTCTCTCTCGTGGTCGCCGAGCGGGAGCAGCTCGCCGGGCACATCGAGGTCGAGGAGTACTACGACCTGCCCGGGTTGAGGGGCTGCATGACCGCGCGCGTGCGCCTCGTGGACGTGCGCGTGCCCCGTTCGCACCTGATCGGAGAGGAGGGCGACGGTGTCCGCCTCACCCTCAACGCCTTCATGGCGAGCGGCGCCTCGATCGGCACCTTCGCCACCGCCGCCGCCAGGAAGGCCTGGGAGACGGCCTACGAGTTCGCGCGCTCCGAGAAGCGGGGCGGCGCGGTCCCGATCATCGAGCACCAGGCGGTCTCCGATGTGCTCGCCGACACCAAGGGCAGGATCGAGGCCATGCGCCTGCTCGGCTGGAGGGCGCTCGACGCGGTGATCGCGCAGGATCCCGCAGCCGCGGAGCTGGCGCTGCACTCGAAGGTGTTCGGCTCGGAGACCGGCCTCTCCGTGGTGAACGACCTGATCAAGGTCGTGGGAGTCACCGCGTACGACATGGGATTCCCGCTCGTGCACCACCTCGCCGACGCGCTCGCCTACCCCATCATCGAGGGGAGCAACACCGGGGTGCGCCGGCGCCAGCTGCACGAGCTGCTCACCGCGCCCGGCTTCGATCCGCTCGGCGCCTCGGGCCTCGCGTAGTCGAACCGCTCGCGGCGGGGGCTCGGGACCGATCGGACCCGAGCCCGGCTCGCCGTTCCGACGGCGCTCACCGTTCCTGCGGACGCCACCGCGTGGATCGAGCCGTAGTACCGGTGAGCGCCGTCGGA
>JASGDX010000239.1:0-3872 GCA_047606985.1 Leucobacter sp.
CCGCCCGCCGCCCAGGCGATGCGAGCCTCAGCGTCACCGCCCCGCGCCGAGCGCAGGGTCCCGTCCAGGCCGACGATCACCGGGGCGAGGCCCTGGCCGGGGCCCCTCGCATCCGCGGGGCGCGGTCCGGCCCCGGAGCCGCCGGCCGCGCCGATGGCACCCGCGCCGATGGCATCGCCCTCGCTCTCGGCAGCATCGCCAGCGCCGCCCAGGGCATCAGCACCGACGTCCACGGCGTCGGAACCGGTGCCGTCGAGGTCCGCGCCGACACCGCCGGTATTCTCCGCATCGCCCGCCGCATCGCCCTCGGCACCGGCCGCACCTCCGGCGCCGCCCGCATCGCCCGCGGTGTCGGCGAAGACGAAGTCGGCGCGGGATCCCGCATCGTCCTGCAGCCTCACCCCCATGCGGGCGAGAGCGCCGAGCAGCGCCGCCCGCTCCGCCCGATCGGAGACCTCGACGCGCGCGACGCCCCCCGACAGCAGCCGGTTGCCGGCGCGCGCGGCCGTCCGCACGGCGCGCTCGACCCGGAGCGCCGCGGGTTCAGTCGTCGCCATCGGATCCCTCGCGCTCGCCCGCAGTCCCCGCTGTGCCGCCCGAGGTCCCGGCGTCGGCTGCGGCTGTCTCGGCTGTGACTCCGCCGACCTCGACTCCGCCGGCCCCGACTCCGCCGGCCCCGCCTTCCTCGGCCTCCTCGGCGCGCTGCTCCTCCCACTGCGCGCAGGCCGCGACCGGATCCTCGGGCAGTCCGAGCGCCGCGCGCGCCGCGGCCGCGGACGCCGCGGTCTCCTCGGCGCCCTTCCAGGCGTACGAGAGCACCCGATCCGCGTCGAGCTTCGCCAGGCCCAGCGTCTGCTTCCGATCGCTCTCGAGCGTGCGCCGCACGGCGTCGACCTCCTCCTTCGCACCGGCCGGCCACTCCTGCCGCTTCGATCCGAGCTCCTCGGCGGCCTGCTCGCTGGCGGTCGCGACCCCCTTCATGGCCTCGGCGAAGAGGTGCGTGTCGGCCGAGGCCTCGCCGTTCCGCCCGGCGACGATGCGCAGGCGGTCGAGTTCGACGTCCGCCGCGTCCCACGCGTCGTTCACGGGGCACACCGACTCGAGGTACACCCCGCCGGCCCGGCTCGCTGAAAGCACCTCGGCCTTCGGAGGCTCGGGCGCCTCGTCTACGGGCTCTCGAGCGCAGCCAGCGAGGCCGGCGAGGCCGGCGGCCATCGCACCGCACAGCGCCGCGACGAGCGCGACACGGCGGGCTGAGACGGCGGCGGCATGGGGCACCCTACGAGGATAGCCGCCGGCCGGACCCTCGTCGCTGTTCGCGCCGACGCCCGCGCGAGCCCTGTCGCGCGCCCGCGATCGAGCGTAGGCTGGCGGCATGGCCAGGTACCGGGACGAAGCGCAGGCGGCGGCCGACGGGTTCCGTATCGTGCACGAGCCCGATCAGCAGCGCTACGCGGTCTATCTGGGCGCGGGCGACGAGCAGCGCCTGGTGGGCGAGGCCCACTACTCGCTCATCGGCGACGGCGTCATCGACTTCGACCACACGGTCGTGCAGCCCGAACTGCGCGGCACGGGGCTCGCGGGCTTCCTGGCGCAGCGCGCGCTCACGAGCGACATCATCGGCGACCGCCGGGTGCACGCCTCGTGCTGGTTCATCGAGGGCTATCTGCAGAAGCACCCCGAATTGCTCGAGCGCTGACCGCGAGGGGCCATCCCGCACCCGTGGCCGTCCCCCGAAGTCTCACGGGATCCGCAGGATCCCCGCGATCCCCTCCGATCCAGCACCCGCGACGATCTCAGCTCTCGTCGCGGTCCTTCCGGCGCGACCTGCGCCCCTTGGCGCCGCTCTGCTCCTGGACGAGCGCGGTCAGATCCTTCTCGATGAGCTGCTGGATGCGGCCGTCGCGCGCGCTGCGGTACTCGTCGCTGTCTCCACCGCTGTAGTAGGGGTGCGTCGCGCGCTCCTTGAGCGAGTCGCCGATCTCGCCCCACGCCATGCCGCGCGCGCGCTCGGCGGTATCGTGCAGGTAGGCCTCGTCGTCGGCGCGCGAGCGCAACTCGGCCGCCACGCCCTCGTAGACCTCCTGACGATGGCGCAGGGTGCGGGTGTCGTCGTTGCCGTAGTCGGACTCGCTCCACGAACTGTGGCCGGTGCCGCGGATCTCCTCGCGCATGCGGGAGATGTGCTGGGCGTCGCGCTCCCGCTCCTGCGCGAGATCGACGACGGCGTCGTGCACCATCGAGACGATCTGATCCTCGTCGTAGTCGACGTGCTTCTTGAGCGCGTTGATGATGATCGCGTTCTTCACCGTCATGCGCACGGCGACATCGGCCACCAGGAGCCCCTGCTCCACGATCTCCTCGACGGGGGCGAGCACGCGTCTGGGCAGCCTGCGCTGCGGACGCGCGCCGCCGCGCTTGGATTTCTTCGACCAGCCGAACACCGCTCTCCTCTCATCGTCTCGACACCGCCCTCACCATTATCGCCTATCGACCATGCCGGGAGCCCGTGCCCGCCGTGCGAGACCGGGAGCCGTGCGAGAGCGGGAGCCGACCCCGCGACCGGGTGCGGACGAGATCCCGGCGGGCACGGCGCACGCGGTGTGAGGCGGGATCGGGATCTGGATCGGGACCGCATTCGGGACCGATTGGGGATCGGGTCTGCGCCAGGGATCGGAGCTGCGCCCGGGATCGGAGCTGCGCCAGGGATCGGATCGCGCACGGCGTCGGGATCGGCTGACGGCAAGCGGGCGACCGCCGCGCACTGGGCGGTGCTGCTCGCCGGCGCGGGCCTCGAGGCGGTGTGGGCGATCGCGCTCGACGAGTCTCGCGGCTTCACCGTGCTGCTGCCCGCGATCGTCTTCTGCATCGCCGACCCGCTCGGCATGGCCGACCTGGGCTGCGCGATGAAGGGTATCCCCGTCTGCATCGCCTACGCGATCTGGACCGGCATCGGCGCCGCACTCGCCGTCGGCACGTCGATGCCCATCGGCGGAGCGGTGCCCTCGCCGCCGCAGCTGCTGTTCCTGGCCGGGATCGTCGGCTGCGTGATCGGGCTGAGGTGCGCGAGGGATCCCGGGCCTACACCACCGACACCCACATCGACGCCGCAGCCGCCGGCCCGAGGCTGACGGGGGCCTGCGCGCCGCCCACGCGCACGGTGACCGTCTCGGAGTAGGGCTCGCCCGGCAGCACCTCGAGCTCGGCGTCGACCACGAGGCCGCGGCTCGCGAAGTACTGCAGCATCTCGTTGTCGGCGTCGGAGATGCGCTCCACGCGCGCGCGGCACGGGGCGGGCGCCTGCGCCAGGATCACGGCGTCCGGGCGGTGCACGCGGCCGTCGGCGCTCGGGATCGGGTCGCCGTGCGGATCCCGCGTCGGATGCCCGAGCACCCGATCGACCCGGTTGATCAGCTCGTCGGAGACGGCGTGCTCGAGGCGATCGGCCTCCTCGTGCACCTCGTCCCACTCGTAGCCGAGCATCTGCACGAGGAAGGTCTCGAGCAGACGGTGGCGGCGGATCATGGAGACGGCGTGCTCGCGGCCCAGCTCGGTGAGCGTGACGCTGCCGTAGCGGGCGTGGCCGATGAACTCGAGGTCGGAGAGCTTGCGCAGGGCGTCGGAGACGGTCGAGAGGCGCACACCCGCCGCCTCGGCGATCGCGGAGTTCGACACGGGGGCGTCGCTCCACTCCTGGAGCCCCCAGATCACCTTGAGGTAGTTCTGCATGCTCGGCGAGATATCGTCAACGCTCACCGGTCCAGGGTACCGGGTCTTCTCTCCGCAGCCGCCGGTCCCCGATTCACACCGTGCCCTTGTAAGTGGGAGTCGCAACACGCCGTCTCGACGCGCGCGAGACGGCGTGTTGCGAC
>JASGDX010000240.1:0-5107 GCA_047606985.1 Leucobacter sp.
CCTGGGCAGCGCGCAGCTGGTTGGGGGAGGCCTGCTCCTCGTGCTCGCGGCGCGCCAGCAGCCGCAGCTGGTCGATCACGATGTGCGGCGCCTCTGCCCAGGTCGGGTGGTAGGCGTCGAAGTCGAGCTCGCGATGGCCGTGCCGCGCCAGGAACCCGTCGAGCTCGGCCGCGAACCCGGGGAAGCGCCCGCGCAGCTCGTCGGTGAGCTGCTGCGAGGTGCGCCCCTCAGCGCTGCGCGTCTCGTCGAGCCAGGCCTCGAGCCCGGGGGTGCCGCGCAGCAGGCGCGACAGCTCCCACAGCTCGGCGTTTACCTGGCCCGTCTTCGTGTCGGTCTGCGCGAGCAACCGGTCGAAGACCGCCTGCGCGGCGTCCTCGGGCATCCCGAGGCTCAGGATGCGCAGCAGGCCGGCGTAGAGGGTGCGCTGCGTGAGCGAGATCGCGATATTGGGCAGGAAGTAGGCGGCTCCGAGGTCGTTGATCTCGAGCACGTGCTCCCACAGGCCGACGAGATCCTTGCCGCCGCTCTCGACATCCCCGAGCGGCTCGTTCGAGAGGCGCCCGATGCCGATGAGGTAGGTGTCGAGATCCCGCATCCACTGCACCGGGAGCTCCTGCACCCACGCGTACCGCCGCGCGATCTCGGGCAGCGCCTCGCGGATGCTGTCGACGTCGCGGAAGAGCTGCACGGGGAAGCGCCCGCTGTAGAGCTCGACCGCGGTCTGGTTGCCGTAGATGTAGCTGTCGCGCATGGCGAACCACTTGTCGCCGAACGAGGGGAGTCCCATGAGCGCGAAGCTGTGGTTGAGCGAGGCGTGGAAGCCCGCCTCCACCAGGTCCCAGGTGAGCGGGGTGATGGGGGTGGGGAAGCGCTCGGCCGACTCGTCGCGGGTCCAGCGCGCGGCCACGCGTGTCACCGGCCGCGACTGCAGCAGGAACAGCTCGCCGCCGCTCACGGCCCACTCGATGTCCTGCGGGAACCCGAAGTGCTCCTCGGCGAGCACCGCGAGTCGCGCCACCGCCGCGCGCTGCTCGGCGTTCAGCGCCGCGCGCTCCGCCTGCTCCTCCGGCAGCTCCACTTCGCGCGTGCCGCCGGACGGGTCCGCGACCAGCGCGCGCGGCTTGCGGGCCACCCTGATGGCCCGATCCTCGGCATCGACCCCCGAGCCGTCTCGGCTCAACAGGTACTCGTCAACCTCGGCCTCGCCGCCGACGACGGTCTCGCCGAGGCCGAAGGCCGCGTTGACGAGCACCGTGCCCAGGTCGCCGCGCACCGGGTCGATCGAGAACGCGACCCCCGCGGCCTCCTCGGCGCCGACCTCGACCATGCGCTGCACCACGACCGCCATCGAGGCCTGCAGGTGGTCGAGGCCCAGGCGATCCCGGTACCGCATCGCGTGCGCGTTCCACAGCGAGGCGTAGCAGCCGCGCACCGCCTCGGCGATCGCCTCGAGACCCCGCACGCCGAGGAAGGTGTCGTGCTGCCCGGCGAACGCCGCGCCGGGCAGATCCTCCATCGTGCCCGAGGAGCGCACGGCCACCCCGTGCCCGTCGAGGCCGTGCTCGGTCAGCGCCTCGGCGAGCCCGCGCAGCCAGTCGGGATCCGGGTCGGCCTCGGAGACGAGGCGCTGGATGCGCTCGGAGGCCGCGTCGGGATCGGCGTGCGCCTCGAGGACCGACCTCACCCGCCCCTCCAGCGGACGCATGAACGCGCGATAGGCACCGGCGGCCACGATCACTCCCGGAGGCACGGGCAGTGCGCGGGCCGACCGCGCGAGGCTGGCACCCTTGCCGCCCGCGACCTCGAGGCGGGTGGCGTCCTCGTGCGCGAATCCGATGATCTCAGGCATGGCGTTCTCCCTCGGTCGGGGTCGGGGTCTGTGTCGGGATCTCCGGTTGTGTCGGGGCCGGTGTCGAGTCCGGTGCTGCGGATGCTTCGAGCGGCTCGGGATCCGGATGCCAGCGCCGGGCTCCAAGCAGCAGCCAGCCCGCCACCGCCATCGCCACGCCCACCAGCACCGGCCACGGCCAGAAGCACGCGATCACGACGACCGCCGGGATCCAGAGCGCTGCGGCGCACCCGCCCCCGAGCATGCGGAAGAGGGTCACGGTGTTGCGGGCGTCGGCGCGACGGCCGATGGCGAACCCCGCCAGCAGCACGGGTGCGAACAGCCACATGAGCGCGAGGCCGATGCGGCGCGGCCAGGAGGAGGGGGATACAGAGGGCGCGGATGCAGCCGGGGGATCGGCCTGGTCCCGGGCGGCAACAGCACCGCCGGCCTCGATCGCCCGCCGCTGCGCCTCGACCACCCGCTGTTGCTCCACGAGGAACGCCGAGGCGAACGACTCGCCGCTGCGAGCCCGCCGCACCGCAGCGCTCTGCACCGCGTCGAAGGTCGCGGGATCCGGGCAGCGCACCGACACCGCGTCGAGCGCGGCGCGCATCGCCTCGTGCGCCTCGCCGAGCCGGGCCCGGGCGGCGGCGCGCTCATCGCCCGGATCGATCGCGTCCCCGCGATCCCTCAGCCGCACGGGGGGTCCGACGCGCAGCTCGGCGATGCTGCGGAAGCGGTCGGGGGCGCCGTAGAAGAGGCCCACCGGTATCACGTCGACCTCCACGCACTGCTCCTCGAGCGCGCACCAGATCCGGGCGGCCCCGCGCTGGTAGCGGCCTGGAGCGTGCCCCCACTCGCTCGTGCCCTCCGGGAACACCACCAGGTCGCCTCCGTCGGCCAGGTGCCGCACCCCGGAGCCGACGGGATCCGAGACCCGATCGGGCGACATCCCGTACCGCTCGACATCCTGCCTCCGCACCACCGGGATGCCGGTGAAGAACACCCGCAGCACCGGGTTGCGCAGCAGCTGCAGCGAGACGAGGTGCTGCGCACGGGGGAAGGCCCGCTGCACCTGGACCCCGTCGATCGCGCCGTTGCGATGGCTCGCGATGACGAGACGGGGCCGATCGCCTTCAGGCAGCGGCTCGCCCGTGACGCGCACGCGGCCGAAATAGGCGTCGCGCAGGCAACTTGCGACGAAGCGGTGCCAGGGGTCGAGTGCGGTCACGCGGCTCCCTCCCGTTCCGTCTCACGTCATCGTCAGGAATCGGGGTCGAGGGTAGCATCCGGGACCGGACTCCCGTCGGGATCCGTCCGGCTCGGCGGGTCCATGCGCGTCACGACGAATGCGGCCCCGTCGCCCTGCATGCCGTTGTCGTAGTACTCCAGATGGGGGCGATCGTCGAGATCGAAGCTGCTCTGGCAGACGAAGTCGCGGGCGACGCAGTAATCGCGCAGCCGGTCGGCGTAGGCGTCGAGGCTGCCAGGCGGCCGCGGCAGGATCCCGTTCATCGCGGGGTCGTAGCTGCCGTAGTCGAAGGGTTCGGAGCCGACGAAGCGGGGGTTGCCGTAGAACACCACGGCCAGCACGCGCTCGGACGCAGCCTCGCCCACCTCGCCGACCGTCGTGCCCACCAGCCGGGTGTCGGGGGAGGAGAGGGCGTCGCCCACCACGAGCGCGCCCTGGGAGTAGCCGAGCAGCACGAAGCGCTGGCCGGGGCAGGTCTCGGCCTGCACGTTGAGCGTGTCGATGAGCCTGCGCGCGCCCACCGTGCCGCCCTCCTTGATCTCGGTGTCCGCCGGATAGTCGAGGTCGAGCGTCTGCACCTCGCCGGGCCTGGCATCGGAGATGGCCCGGGCGACCGGGGAGAGCAGCTGTCCCTCCGACGGCTCACCGGTGCCGCGAGCGGTGATCAGCAGATAGGGCGTGCATTCCAGCGGGTCGACCACAGGGTCGGGCGAGAGCTCCGCATCGAACTCGTGGGCGGCGTCGGGCGGCGCGGGATCCTCCGTGACCTCGGAGAGCCCGGTGCGGGTCGCCGCGGTGTCCACGGCGGGGGCGCACGCCGTCAGCGGCAGCGCGATCCCGAGCAGCACCGGCGCGATCAGCAGGCGGGCCGGCATCCTAGGCATCGAGCAGCGCATCCTCCTCCTCGGCGTCGCTGGGGCCGAGGCGCCGTCTGCGCTCGGCGCTGCGCCGATCCTGCTCGCGCACGATCTCGCTGCCCGCGTTGAGCGAGCGGTACTCGCGCCGCGCCGCATAGGCCACGCCGATGCACGCGATCACGATGAAGATGTACCACTGCACCGCGTACGACAGGTGGGGGCCCTCGTCGCGCTCCGGCTTCGCGGGCAGCACGCCGTGCTCGCCCGCGGGATCCTCGGCGACGAGCATGCCGTAGGCGCCCGTGTAGGCCTCGCCCTCGACGCCCGCGAGCCGGGCGAGCTCGGGCAGCTGGATGCTGGCGACGGTGAGGCCGGCCGCCGTGCGGCCGGGGATCGCGGGCTCGGAGGCCCGCAGGCGCACGATGACGCGCACCTCGCCCTCCGGGGCCTGCGGCAGATCGGCGAGGTCGATCTCTCCGCGCTCCGCCGCGCCGCCGTCGACGGGCACCCAGCCGCGGTCCACGAAGAACACCCCGCCGCCGTCGGTGCGCAGCGGCTGCACCAGATCGGATCCCACGCCCTCGGGCCCCGGCCGGTTGCGCGCGAGATACGGCTCGCCGAAGTACTCGCCCGTCATCTCCACCGTGCGCCACTTCTGCGCGTCCTCGTCGAAGGCGGCGCGATCCGGCAGCTCCTCGGCGAGGGGGGTCGGCGCACCGTCGTAGTTGGCGTCGATGCGCGCGATCTCGGCCCGCGCCTCGGCCCGTCGATCGAACTGCCAGTTGCCGAGGAGCACGCAGGCGATCGAGAAGACCAGCAGCATGGCGGAGTAGCCCGCCCAGCGGGCCGAGCACAGGAAGCCCCAGCCGATCCAGTCCGACCCGGCCTCGCGTCCCGGCCGCGACGGGGGAGCCTCAGTCATCGAGGGCTCCCACCGGGCGCACCTCGAGCGAGAAGTCGCGCGCCGCGAGGAACTCGCGCAACGCGTCCAGGTGCACATCGCAGGCGAGCCAGGTCTTGCGCCGATCGGCGCCGTGGATCCGCGGGTTGCGCCAGAGGATCGCCCAGCCGGCCTCGTCGCGGCAGCCCGCTCGCGAGCACTCGAAGCGGTGCTCGGGCGCGCCGCCGAGCGTCAGCGGCAGGGAAGCCGCCGCAAGACCGGCCGCG
>JASGDX010000241.1:0-3216 GCA_047606985.1 Leucobacter sp.
CGCAGCTGGGCCTCGGGGTCGGGGTGGGATCCGTCGACCACGTGCAGGATCACGTCGGCCTCGCCCACCTCCTCGAAGGTCGACCGGAAGGCCTCGACGAGCTGGTGCGGCAGGTTGCGCACGAAGCCGACGGTGTCGGCGTAGGTGAAGCGGCGGCCGTCGGCGGTCTCGGCGTGGCGCACGGCCGTGTCGAGCGTCGCGAAGAGCTGGTTCTGCACGAGCTCCTGCGTGCCGGTCAGCCGGTTCAGCAGCGAGGACTTGCCCGCGTTCGTGTACCCGGCGATCGCGACGGAGGGCACCTCGCCGCGCTTGCGGTTGGCGCGCTTCGCCTCGCGGGCGGGCGCGAAGCCGGCGATCTGCTTGCGCAGCTTCGACATGCGGGTGTGGATCTTGCGGCGATCCAGCTCCATCTTCGTCTCGCCGGGACCGCGGGATCCCATGCCCGCTCCCCCGGAGCCCACCTGACCGCCGGCCTGGCGCGACATCGACTCGCCCCAGCCGCGCAGGCGCGGCAGCAGGTATTCGAGCTGCGCGAGCTCGACCTGGGCCTTGCCCTCGCGGCTCTTCGCGTGCTGGCTGAAGATGTCGAGGATCACGGCGGTGCGGTCGATCACCTTGACCTTGACCACGTCCTCGAGCGCGCGGCGCTGCGAGGGGGCGAGCTCGGTGTCGGCGACCACGGTGTCGGCGCCGACGGCGGCCACGAGCTCGGCCAGCTCCTGAGCCTTGCCCTTGCCGAGGTAGGTGGCGGGATCGGGGTGGGCGCGGCGCTGCAGCACGCCGTCGAGCACCCGGGCGCCCGCGGTCTCGGCGAGCGCCGCGAGCTCGCGCAGCGAGTTCTCGGCATCCTCGAGGCCGCTCCGGCCGGATCCCGAGTAGACGCCGATGAGCACGACGTTCTCGAGGCGCAGCTGGCGGTACTCGACCTCGGTGACGTCCTCGAGCTCGGTCGAGAGGCCGACGACGCGCTTCAGCGACGCACGCTCCTCGCGCTCGAGGCGGATCAGGTCGAGGTCGTCGGCAAGCCGGTCGTGCGCTTCGTCGCCGAGCGCCTGCGCGCCGCTCAGGTCGCGGATCACGGTGGCCGATCCGGCACCGGCGGCGCGCGCGAGCACCCGGTCGAGCGCGTCGGCGCGGGGTTCGGGATCGGCCGCGGCGCGCGCGTCACCGGGGCGCTCGTCGGCTTCGAACACGAGGTCTGGATCTTCGGTGAGGCGTTTCGTCATCTGGCCTCCAGTCTATGCGGATCGCGTCCGGGCGTGTCGCCCGTTCGCCCTCGGCGCAGCAGCGACCGCGGGAGCACGAGGGCGCGCAGCCGCGCGCCGCCGCCCGCCGTCCTGGGATACTGGACGGGTGACGCAGCACTACTTCTCCGAGACGCCCACGGGCGAGTACCGTCCCCGCGAGATCGAGGTCGAGCTCGCCGGCGCGCCCCGCACGGTGGTCACCTCGGGCGGGGTCTTCAGCCCCGAGCATCTCGACCGCGGCACCGAGGTGCTGCTGCGCGCGCTCGAGCGGGGGCTCTGCGGGGCGACGGGCGAGGGCGCTGCGGGATCGTGGCCAGGGCTGGGGCCAGCCTCAGGTCAGGAGGCGGGATCCGACGCAGGGCCGGGATCCGGATCCGGCCCGCTGCTCGACATCGGCTGCGGCTGGGGTCCGATCGCGCTCGCCGCCGCGCTCGAGGAGCCGGGGCGCGAGGTGTGGGCGATCGACGTCAACGAGCGATCACGGGCGCTGACGCGCGAGAACGCGACGCGTCTCGGCCTCGACGGCGTGCGGGTCTGCGCGCCCGAGGAGGTGCCGGAGGAGATGCGCTTCGCCGAGATCCGCTCCAACCCTCCGATCCGGGTGGGCAAGGAGGCGCTGCACGGGATCCTGCGGCAGTGGCTGCCCCGGCTCGCTCCAGGCGGATCGGCCTATCTGGTGGTGGCGAAGCACCTCGGCGCCGACTCGCTGCAGCGCTGGATCGCGGCGGAGTTCCCCGCTCTCGAGGTGGAGCGGGCGGCCCGCGACAAGGGGTTCCACGTCATCGCAGCGCGGGCCTGAGAGGAGATCCGCGTTCCCGATGGAGTTCCGAGGCGGAACCGTCATCGGGAACGCGGATCTCCTGCGCAACGCGACTCCGCACATGCGACTCCGCACACGCGACTCCGCACCGGCCCGCGCAACGCGACTCCGCACCGGCCCGACGCGGATCCCCGACGGCTACGGCAGCGCGATCTCCCCGCGGTAGACCAGCTCGGCCGGCCCGTTCAGCGACACGTGCTCCCCCTCCTCCGTGGGGAACATGCGCACCGCGAGCCTGCCGCCCGGCACCTCGACGCTCCAGTGGTTGGGCATGCCCTCGCCGCCCCAGTGGCGGAACGCGAGCGCGGCGGCAGCCGTGCCGGTGCCGCACGACAGCGTCTCGCCCGAGCCGCGCTCGTGCACGCGCATGCGGATGCGGGCGACGCCGTCGCGGATGAGCGGCTCCTCCGGCACCACGAACTCGACGTTGGCGCCGGAGGCGGGCGCGGGGTCGAGCACGGGCGGGCGATGCAGGTCGAGGCCCTCCAGCTCGCCGACGTGCGCGAGCGCCGTGACCACGTGCGGGTTGCCGAGGTCGATCCCGAGCCCCGGGCGGGCGACGTCGAGTCCGTGCGCAGCCACCAGCCGCTCACCTGCGAGCCGCCAGCGGCCGAGGTCGACCGTGTAGCCGGAGACCCCGGCGAGCACGTCCTTCACACCGGCGCGCGTGCCGATGGGCAGCGTGTCGCGGCGTTCAGGCGAGACGAGCCCCTCGGCGATGAGGTAGTGCGCGTAGACGCGGATCCCGTTGCCGCACATCTCGGCGGGCGTGCCGTCGGCGTTCCAGTAGTCCATGAACCACTCGGCCTCGGGCTCCACCTCGAGGATCGCCGCGCCCTCGGGGATGGCGCGGGAGCGCACGGCGCGGATCACGCCGTCGGCTCCGACGCCGAAGCGGCGGTCGCAGAGGAAGCGGATCTGCTCGGGGGTGAGCGGGCGATCGCCCTCGGGATCGGTGAAGAGCACGAAGTCGTTGCCCGTGCCGTGGCCCTTGGTGAAGCTGAGTGTGGTCACCGCTCCAGTCTAGGGGCGGCGCGCCGGACGGTGCGGGATCGCCTTCAGCCGGCCGATGAGGCGCTTGCCCCGCAGGTGCACGTCGACGTCCTCTTTGGCGAGCCGGTCGTATATGGCGAGCACGCGACCGTTGTC